>JAUCPW010000011.1 GCA_030373045.1 Candidatus Fermentibacter sp. | reverse complement strand
GGAGCTTGCATCGGCTCGGGAGGAGCTTGCATCGGCTGGGGCGGAGCTGGCGTCGGCTCGGGAGCGGATCGCCGAACTGGAGGCTCAACTCGGGGAGGCGCGTAAGCCGGGTCCTCCGTCCGGGGTGAAAGCGAACCGTCCGCGGAAGCCGCCGGGCGAGCGGAAGCCTCGGAAGAAGCGCGCGGAGAACCACGGGCGGCAGCTCTCGGTTCCGACGGAAGAGGTGTTCCACGCGGTGGAGAGCTGCCCGGACTGCGGGCGGACGCTTGCGGGTGGCTGGGAGCACGATCGTCGCGAGGTGTTGGACATCCCGATGGGCTCGTACATCGTTCGCCACCATGTGGTGGTGCGGCGGTATTGCGGGGTGTGCGGCAAGGAGTACGTGCCGAAGCTGGATGTCTCGGATGAGGTGTTGGGGCAGCATCGGGTGAGCCGGAAGATCATGGCGCTGGTCGCGTATCTGAAGACCGTCTCGCGTTTGCCGGTGGCCAAGATCCAGGAGCTTCTCGGCACGCTCTATGGTCTCCATCTGTCGGAGGGCGAACTGACGCGTCTGCCGCAGGTGGTGGCGGAGCGGGGTCGGGCGGCATATGAGGCGCTGGGGGAGGAGTTGCGGTCGAGCGCGGTGGTGCACGCGGACGAGACGGGTTGGCGCGAGGACGGAGAGAACGGTTATCTGTGGGTGTTCGGGACGCCGACGGTGGAGTACTTCCATCGGGACAAGAGTCGTGCGAGCGCGATCCCGCTGGGGATTCTTGGGGAGCGGTTCGCGGGGGTTCTGGTGAGCGACTTCTACGCGGCGTACGGCCGGGTGGTGTGCGAGAAGCAGCGTTGTTGGGTGCATCTGCTGCGGGACGTGAAGACGCTGGAGGAGACGCATCCCAAGCATAGGGGCGTGGCTCGCTGGCGGGCTCGGATCCGCGCGATCTACGATCATGCGACGACGTATCAGACGGAGCAGCGGAAGTGGCAGGGCCCGGTTCCGCGGCCACTGGAAAGGGAGCGGAGGAGAGCGCGCAAGCAGTTCGAGCGCGCGCTGATGAAGCTGGCTCGGCCGTATCTGAAGAACCCAAGCGACCCGCGCCACATCCTGGCGAAGCGGATCGAGCGTTTCCGCTACGAGCTGTTCGCGTTCGTGCAGTATCCGGCAGTGCCGTCCGGCAACAACGCGGCGGAGCGTGCTTTGCGTCCCTCGGTGATCCACCGCAAAGTCTGCGGGGGCACGCGATCCCCCACCGGCTCCCGAACGATGGCGATCCTGCAGAGCCTCTTCGGCACCTGGCGCCTGCGTGGCCTCGCGCCCCTCGAAGCCTGCCTGGATCTCCTCGCCTCCACCCCTGCCTGACACCTCCCTACCCAACCCCCG
>JAUCPW010000010.1 GCA_030373045.1 Candidatus Fermentibacter sp. | reverse complement strand
TCGAAGTCGGTATTTCCGACGCAGCCTGCCGAGGCGTAGCCTGTCATCTCCTTGAGTATGTGGGCCTCCCAGGCGGTTCCCTGGCCGTCTGCGTTCTCGAGCCAGCAGAAGCAGGGGGACGACCAGGGCGCGGTGCTCGTCGAGATGTCGGGGTCGCCGTCCTGGTCGAGGTCGTCGACATCGAAATACGCGTCGAACTCGAGGCCCAGGCCCTCGCCCACCTGCCTGCGCGTCCAGCTCGTGCCCGAGCCGTCGAGGTTCTCCCACCAGGTGATGCCTGTGCCGGAGAAGTCACGTGTGCCGATCACATCGCCGTCTCCGTCGCTGTCGAGATCGGCGGCGCAGATCATCATCGCGCTGTCGAAGGAGGCGTCTATCGTCACCTTCAGCCAGGAGGTGCCCAGGCCGTTCGTGTTCTCGAGCCAGATCATGTCGCCGTCGTACACGGCTGCAGCGAGGATGTCGCAGTCGCCGTCACCGTCGACGTCGCCGCCATTCACGGAGAAGTAACCGTGAGAACCTGCAGAAAAGCTGTGCTTCACCCAGGTGAGACCGGAGCCGTCCTGGTTCTCCCACCAGTCGATGACCCCGTCGTTCCAGGTGAAATTGGCGCAGATCGCGTCACAGTCGCCATCGCCGTCGACATCCGCCGGAGCTGGAGCGACTGACCTGGTCATGGTTTCGTCGATCAGATGGAGTGTCCACGTCGTACCGGTGCCATCGTTCTCGAGCCAGAGTACGTCGTTGTCAGTCGAGGCCAGAATGTCCTGGTCCGCATCGCCATCCAGGTCGACGACGGCGAACTCGATCCCGCCGACTGCGGGGATAGGGTGCTCGATCCATTCCATGCCGCAGCAGTCGGCGTTCTCCCACCAGGAGGTGCCGGTGTACCTCGATCCGACCAAATCCATGTCACCGTCGCCGTCGATGTCTGCGGATTCGATCAGACCGACGCCGTCAGACTCGTCCTCCACGAGGCGCTCGATTTCCGGATCGATCAGGAGCCGGCCGGGGAGCGAGTCCCACAGGACTCTGGCACCCGAGAGGAATTCCTCGCCCCAGGTCGTGTACGGACCGGGGAATCCCGGTCCGCCCGACCAGTCGGTCTGGCTTTCGGCATCGGTCCGTGTGGGGGCGGTCACCAGCAGTAGAACAAATGCCAGGATGCTCATTAGGTCCCCCCCTTCATTTCACGGTATGCGATTGCAGTATGGCTCCACCCGACTGTCGCGTCAGTCCGCCGTGAACCGGATCGTCCAGGTGCCTGTGGCGGTTTCGCTCTCGTAGGGGCACGTGATCTCGAAACAGGTTCCCTGGCCGAGGTCCGCCAGGTTGACGGGGAAGACGACCACGCTGCTCGTGACGTAGTTGCCGCCGACGCTCGGATACACCCATTCGAGCTCCGGGCCGACGATCGAGAAGTTCTCGTTGAACTGCATGTAGACCGTCGAGACCAGAGGAGCTGTAGGCATCTCCCCGGTCTTTGTCCCTTCGTCCACGAGGGCTTCCGCCTGCGTCACCAGTGTGAGCGTGGGCTCGAACCGGCTCGGACCGGATGTGATAATCCCCTCTTCCGGCTCGTCGGACCCCCATGCCGGCTGGAGATCGTAGGTCTCGATCACGCCGGTGCCCGTGATCTGCATGTCGGGAATGATTCCTTCGCCCGAGCCGGCCGGCCCGTACTCGACCGAGAACATCGCGGGGAGATCCGGCATGTAGGACGGGCCGAAGGAAACACGCGTGAAGGCGCTCACGCTGCGATACGTCTCGATGCCGCCCTGGGAGCGGTATGGATCGGGGGGATCGGTGTAGTCGAGCGTCACGGTGATGGTGTAGAGCGGCGAGGACAGGAACACGTCCTCGGACGTCGCCGTTCCGGTGAGTGCACCCAGCGCGAATGCGGTCAATACTGCGTTCCTCATCGTTCCCTCCCCGTCCGGTCGGTTCCCCGGAGGCTAATGCCCCTCCGCCGGACGATGCAGACCATCGATCCTTCTGCGAACCCGGCAGGCTCCGTGGCCTGCCAGGGCCGCGAATCAGCGCTTAGACTGCGATGTCAGACGGAAGTCCGGTGAGGCTGGGAGTACAGGGCTTTCCGCCTGCACCCGTTTCTCTTTCGAGTAAACTCTTGGATAAGCATTGGGTATGGACGGGCCGGAGTCAACCGCCGAGTTCAGCCCGCTCAGTGTTCCCGGGGCCTGAGCAGCTCGATCGGGATGTAGATGTACTGCGGGCCGGCCACGTAGGGAGCGACCCTGTAGTCGGGGAAGCAGATGCCGAAGCCCGCGAGCGCCCCGGTCGAGTCGGGGACGGGCATCAGGTCGCCGTAGTTGCTCCACGAAGGCCCCGCCCCACGCATGATCCAGTCCATGTCCGCGAACTCGCCGAGGGTCTCCGACAGGCTGTCGACGACAAGCGCCGAGAGCGCAGCGAGTTCGGCCGAATCGGCAAGGAGGTCCTCGGTGCCGATCATCGTCCAGGGAATGGATGTGATCGACTCCTCGTCGTACTCGAAGAGCCAGCAGGCGCTGTCGCTGTTCCCGTGCACCCCGCCGGTGTAGTCCCACCAGCCGCATGCTGCGGCGAGCATCCCTTCCGGCACTCGCGGGAGGCTCATGCTGATCTCGAGCGACCAGTCCATGAAGCCGGGGTCGCAGCCGCTCTCCGCGAAGCTGGACTCTGCCGCAGACCTGAACCAGTCGATCTTCGGCCACATTTCCCCGAGTACCAGTTCTCTCAGGAATGAACGATCACTCCGGATCGGAGGCAGATAGAGACTGTACTCCCAGCCCGGGCCCGAACCCTCGTTGATGTACTCGGGCATCATCTCCTGCGGATCATCTCTACGTGACCAGGGGACGGGGGGATACAGGTCGTACGGGGCATCGAATCCTTCGACAACTGTCCCGTCGTCGTTCCAATAGACCTCATGCCAGCCGGAGGGAGTCGGGCCGTAGCACCAGATGTAACCGGCGGAATCGGAGAAGATCCAGGCGCGGCCCGTGCCGTCCCACGCCCTGTAGAGTCCTCTCTCCCAACTGAAGTCCGGGCCGAGGGCCGACATCTCGATCCGGCCGGTTGTGTCGGTGATCCGAATGAGCCAGACCGTCACCCCTTCCGAGTCGAGTGTCGTATCGGGGGACAGCAGATACTGCCCGTCCGGAGACGGCAGGGAAGGAAGCGGCGGCATGCCGTCCCTCACGGAGGCCAGGCATGCAGGGGCGGTCAGTATCGATGCCCAGAGGGCGGCTTTCAGGCCGGTCATCACTGCCCCGTTTCGTGCAGATAGCCGGGGAACAGGCCGGCCGGCGGCTCGGGCAGGCCTGCGGATGACGGGTGGCCGGCAGGGCCGTAGACGACGTGCTCCCAGGAGCCCGACTCGTCCGTGTAGAAGTGCACGGTGCCGTCGTCGCTGTTGTAGAGCCACGCCCGCCCGTCCGCATCCCAGATCCAGTACACGTTCAGGTTGCCTACGAAACCCGACTCCGTGTCGACGTACACCACGGCCCCGGAGGAGTCGGCGATCGTAACCCTCCAGTATGTGTTCCCCGTCGAATCCGCCACGTGCGGCACCGTGAGAACGAAGCCGCTGTCGGGCGAGAGCAGGGGCTGGATCTGGTTGGCCGGCATGGCGTACCTGGCGCACTCGTGATCCCTGCACCCTGCGGCCAGGGATGTCGCGAGGGCAAGGGAGAGGGCGAAGGAGAAGGCGCCTGACACGAGGGAGATCCTCTTCACATTCATCCTCCCGGCCGTTGTCCGCCTGTCCCGCTCAGGACACAGGGGAGCGAACTCCATCAGTCATCCTCGTCATCGGGCGTCCAGATCCCGTCGGCGGACAGCCGCAGGCTCCCGGGGTGATGGCTGAACTCGTCCAGGCTCTTGTGGAATATGAGAGAATCGAAGACGATCAGGCCGTCGCCCGCCCACCCGGCGCCCAGCGGGCCCCAGGGCTCGTTGCGGTACTGGAACTCCAGAACGAGGCTGTCAGGGTACACCCGCCAGATCTGCATCACGTTCCAGAGCATCCCGACCACGATGTCCTTATGGGTGCAGAGCAGGCGGGTCCCGTCCGGGCTCGGCTCGGGGAGTGAAACAGCATCGGTGATGCCGCCGTTCAGGCCGTTCACGAGATGGATTACATCCCATCCGCAGAAGGACTCGGTGATCACCCAGCAGTTCTGTTCCGGCAGGAAGTCGCTCAGTTCGTAGACTGCGTAGTCCTCCATGTACTCCGGATCGGACTGATCGGTGAAGACCAGCGTGTCGCCAAGCTCGGTGACGATGCAGAGCGTGCCGGGACCGGGCCTGAACGCCCTGTCGCCGTACGTCGAGAGGATGGAGAGCTCCGACGTCTCCGCGACTGCGGCGATCGCCATGGTGCACACGAGAACCGCCGCGAGCTTCATGCGTCCCTCCTCTCCGGGACATCTCCTGTTCCCGATCTGCTTCAGCGATCACGGAGACCGTCGGGCAGCATCTCCAGGAGTCCCCCGGCTTCGGTGGAAGTGGCCCGGGGGACTGCCGGAACACTAGCGGATCGATCGTGGTGCGTCTATCGAACCGGCTCAGGCGGAATGCTCGCCACGGCCACGGCACGAGCCGGCTCTCCGGAAGAGGCCTTTCTCTCCTCAGGCAGTACAATGTCCAACGTATATTAGTTGATGTTAATCGAGAATTGTTTCTTGACAATCGTGATCCATCGTCCCATGTTCCGGCTGTCGGACGGTTCCAATCACCTTCAGAAGGAAGGGACATGTGATGAACAGGGATCTGCTGATGAACAGACTCGGTACGGGGCTCCGCCTCCTCTCCTGGCTGGCCCTGGCGCTGCTGCTGTTCCAGGGGCTCGGAGTCCTGATGTACGTCGTGAACGTCAGGCCGGAGATGAGCGGGATCCCCGTCGGGATCACCCTGCTGGGATCCTTTGCACTCGCGGCCTGCCTGGGCAGGTCCGCCCTGTGGATCGGCATCTACCGGAACGGGGCGGGAGCAGTGGCGGCCCTCGGCTCCGACGGGGAAGCCGCCAGGGCGGAGGCGCTGACCGGTATACTGGACAGGATGTCGAAGCTGCTGGTAACGAGCTCCATCCTGGATGTCCTGCTGCTGCCGGCCATCTTCCTGATGGACGTGTTCTTCCCGTTCAGGCTGTCGAGCGTGCATCTGGGGCTCGTCATGCTCGCCGCCATGCTTCTCCCCCAGGCGTTCGGCCTGGCTGCGCTCCTGCTCGCTTACCTGGCCCGTCAGTACGGAATGCTGGTCCGGGAGCGCTGCAGGATGAAGAGCGAACTCGATCTGACGATATAGGAGGAGCCATGGCGATAGTCGTGAACCTCGACGTGATGCTGGCGAAGCGGAAGATGAAGCTCAACGGGCTGTCGGAGGCGATAGGCATCTCGGTGCAGAACCTGTCCATCCTGAAGACGGGGAAGGCCAGGGCGATAAGGTTCTCCACGCTGGATGCCCTGTGCCGCATCCTCGAGTGCACCCCTGGCGACATCCTCGAGCACAGGGGCGACAAGGCGTAGCGTGCGGCGGGCGCCGTCCCGTCCGGCCCGGCGAGTGCAGCCTCCCGAGCTTCCCTCAGCCGTCCCGCCCGTCGTATTTGGCCGCGCTTCCGCGGGCCTTCTCGACGGGGTACTTGATGCGGTTGAGCACCAGCTTGGCGGAGGCGGCCGCGACGGGATCCAGGTCGAGCCTGTCGGCCAGGTTGACGAGGTAGATCAGCACGTCGCCGATCTCCTCGGCGGCGTGGGCCTTCTGTGCCGGCGTGAGGCTCCGGCTCTGGTCCTCGGTGAGCCACTGGAAGATCTCGGCCAGCTCGGAGGCTTCGACCGAAAGGGCCATGGAGAGGTTCTTGGGGCTGTGGTACATGCCCCAGTCGCGCTCGCGGACGAATTCGCGCACTTCGGCGAGAAGACCGTCCATTCCTCTGTGATCATCGGGTCTTCCGCCCGGCTCGTTCATCCCTCGCTGCCTTTCCATCGATCGGATCCCCCATCGCCGGATCCTGCGCCGCTCCCTTCCGGAACGGAACGGGAAACAGGGTGTCGCGGCCTTTCCCGCGTGATATCTCGGCGCGGGGATGCGGGGTCAACCGCCCGGGCATGGATCTGCATGTTCGCTCGCGGGGCTGGTGCGGGCTAGATTCCCGGCGTATCCGGCGCACCAGGGGAACCCGGGGCTGTCCGGCAGACTGGAGGATGGTCGGCGATGAAGCTTTCCGATGTGCTCGACCTTTTCGACGAACGCTCGTCCGTGACGCTCGCCACCGTGGCCGGGGACAGGCCCTCGGTCAGGCCCATGACGCTGATGAAGGTTGACGGCGGGCTGTTCATGCTCACCGAGGCGGGTTCGCCCAAGCTCGCGGAGCTCCGGGCCAATCCGCGCTGCCTCGTCTACCGGGGTCTTGCGGACGGCAGGGGGAACGGGTTCATCACCCTGGACTGCGCCGCGGCCGAGGAGACCAGCCCGTCCGAGAGGAAGCGGCTCTATGCAAGATCCGGCTATGCCTCGACCTACTGGACGTCGCCCGGGGACCCGAAGTTCTGCCTGCTCAGGCTGGTCCCGGATGGCGCCAGGATGATGATGCCGGGGGAGGATTTCGCAGTCGCTGCCGACTGACGGGCTTCCCCGGGCGGCAGCCTACGGCTCGCTGATCGATGCCTCCGTCAGGCTGATCCAGCCCGCAGGGGAGTCCGGGGCGGGCCCCTCCGACGGATCGATCCGCAGCCAGTCGCCCTCCTGCGATACGATGGCCGCTGCACTTCCCCCGGGCAGCGTGCCGAGGACGGCGGAGAGCGGGTCGGGCTCCGAATGGATGTCCACCGGCTCGAACGTCATGGCATAGCGGATGCCAGCACTGGGCCCCCATACGACCTCCAGCATCGACGGGTCGCCGACTGTGGTGTACGACCAGCCCGGCTCTATCCAGCGGTATCTGAAGCTGCCGGAGTTGCCGGCCTGGGCCACGCCCGGGTCGAAGCCGAGCCATCCGTCCCGCGTCGTCACCCCGATTTCCACGCTCTCTCCCAGGGCGAGCACGCCCCAGCGGCCGTCCGCGGCATCGGGTCTCGCGCGGACCGCCAGGGAGTCTTCCGCCACGACCATGAAGGTCGATCCCGATACCGGCGCCGCACCCATCGAGGGGGCGACCAGGGAGCCCGTGGCGCACCGCAGGAGCATTACTATCAGGAAGACAAGCCCTGTCGGCATGGCGTAGGACATCTCACGGCACCTCCAGGTATGATGGCCCGGGAAACACCAGCCTCCTATGTCGATGTCGGAGGCTGTCCCCCCCCGGTACGACCTCTGTCCGTAACCGCGCGTGTTCTGCCGGGACGCCCTTCTATCTCGTGGCGGGCGCGCTTTCGTTCGTCCGCCTGATCTGCACGATCATCTTGTCCAGCTCCTGCAGGAAGCGCGATCGGTCGGCCTTCGCGAACGGGGCCGGGCCCCGGGTGATCATCCCCTCCTCCCTCAGGTCGTGCAGGAGGTCGCGTACGGCGAGCACGTCGCCGATGTTGTCCTCGGTGAAGGGGCGGCCCGTGTTCCCCAGCACCTTCGCGCCCTTGTGCAGGCACCTCCAGGCCAGCGGGATGTCGCCCGTGATCACGATGTCGCCCTCCCCGGCGTGTTCCGCTATCCAGTCGTCCGAAACGTCCGGGCCGCTCTCGACCACGACGAGCTTCACCCATGAAGAGTCGGGCGAGCGCATCCACTGGTTCGACACGAGTGTGACCTCGAGGCCGTACCGCTTCGCGACTGCGTAGATCTCCTGCTTCACCGGGCAGGCGTCGGCATCGACGTAGATATCGAGCAAAACGATCCTTCCCCTTTTCGAGAACTGCATGGACTGCCGCCGGAGGCCGGACCACGCAGGCCTGCATCATCGATCCGCCGGAGTATCGAGAAGGGCTGGGTGAAGGTCAACGAATGGCCTTCACGCTACCTGCCGGGATAAACCTTGTCGCCCGGGCTGCTCCGGGCGGGCAGGACTCTGTCGCCGTCGGTAGAGCCTTCCAGAAGAGACCGATAAGTGGTAATAGTGAAGGTTATTCGACTACGCCGGAAACCTCCCGAAACAGTGTCTTCTAATCCGGCTGCCATACAACGCGATATGTGTGTTAACGCAAAAGTAGCCAGACCCCGGTTCCCCCGGTTCACTGTTCCCCGGGAAACGGGATGCTGCTATGTTCGCATTGTGGATCGCTTCACAATCGGCATGCATGTCCGGTTGCACCGCCGGAGAGACGGAGGAGGCGCGCGATGATCCTGCTCGCAACGGTCATTTTCGCGGCATTCGCGATGGATGTCTCCTCCGGGCCGATGCAGGTGCCCGTTTCCGACCCTGTCGCCATGCCGGCGGGCATCCAGGGCAGCATCGCCTGCCTCTCATACGGATTCACGGGAATCGAGGAGGGATGCCCGGACCTTCCGTCCTACCCGGAGTGGGTCTCGATGCCCGAGGGGGTCCGGGCGACAGGGATCTCGACGTTCGATGAGGAATGGATCGATCTCCCCGGAGCATGGCGCATAAGGCCCCTCCCCGCCCCGGCGATTCTTTCGTCCACGCAGTCGGTTCCGGCGATTCCGGATCCCGCGGTCTACGGGACCGACGCCTTCTGGCCGTCGGAACCCGTGAGGCTGGTAGGGACAGGCTACAGGAACGGCTCCCCCTGCGCCGAACTCATCGTGACGCCGCTCAGGTACAACCCTGTGACCGGCGTGATGCAGAAGCTCGTCTCGTACGAGGTCTCCGTCGAAACCGCTCCGGTCACGGTGGTCCGGCCCGAACCGCCTCTCCGCGCCAGCGGGTCCCCGCTGCGCATGCTGATCATCACGGGCGATGAGGTCCGCCCGGCGTTCGACAGCCTCGCCTCATGGAGGACGTCCGGAAGCATCCTCACCGAGGTGGTCACGACAGAGGAGATCTATCCCTCCTGGCCCGGATCGGACGAAGCCGAGAAGATCCGCAATCTCGTCATAGACAGGTGGTCCACGGAAGGGCTCGACTTCGTGCTGCTCGCCGGCGATACCGCGGTCGTGCCGTGCCGCTACGCCTTCGCCATGAGCTACCAGACCGGCGGCGGACGCGACGACAGCCTGCCCTGCGACCTCTACTTCTCCGACCTCGACGGCACCTGGAACCTCGACGGAGACGACACATGGGGTGAACTCGCCGACAGCGTCGACCTCTACGCCGACGTGGCCGTGGGCAGGGCTCCGGTGGACCAGATCGACGAAGCCTGGAACTTCGTGGACAGGACGATCGCCTACGAGAGCGCAGCGCAGACCGACTACCTCGACGACGCGCTCCTGATCGCATCGGTGATGTGGGAGGACCCGTACACCGACGGAGGAGTGCTCGGCGACTGGCTTACAGAGAACTGCATCCCGGGCTTCTACGACGTGACGAAGCAGTACGAGTCGCAGGGCACCTACGGCACCACGGAGGCGGTGGAGGCTCTGAGCCTGGGCTCCCATTACGCGTGCATCATCAGTCACGGCTGGTGGTCGTCCGTCGGGCCTCTGGGCAGCGAGAGCGTCGACCAGATCGACTCCGACGGCCGTTTCGCCGGGATGATCAGCTCGTCCGGCTGCTGGACCAACGCCTTCGACTACGATGCAGTCGCAGAGCACTTCATCAACAACCCGGACGGCGGTTCGGTCTCATACGTCGGCAACTCCAGCTACGGCTGGGGCTCCCCCGGCAACCCGCTCTACGGCTACTCCGACAAGATGGACAGGGAACTCTTCAGGATCCTTTTCGAGGACGACACCCTGCCCGTAGGCGGCATCGTGGCCGAAGCGAAGGACGGATTCGCCCCGTTCGGCCGCCAGGAGAACGTCTACCGCTGCATCCTCTACATAGTCAACCTGCTGGGCGACCCTTCACTCGTGACGCACAGGATGCCGCCGGTGCAGCCGGCGATCTCGGCGCCGGACATCGTCACGGCCAACACACAGTACGTCCACGTGACGATCCAGACAGGGCCGGTGGACCCGGCGACGGCCACGGTTTGCATCCACGGGCCGGGCTTCTCGAACTACACGGTCGCGACCCCCGACGCTTCCGGGCACCTGATAGCCGAGCTTGCCGCACCGCCCACGGGCGACATCACCGTGACGGTCACCGGCCCCAACATCAGGCGGACCGGCGTGGTGCTGCCCTTCGAGGCCGGGCCGAGCCTCGTGATCGAGAACGTTGCGATCGAGGACACGCCGGGATTCGGGCATCTCTCGCCCGGGAACGCCGCCGAAGTGCTGATCACGCTACGAAACCAGGGAACGGTGGACCTGACCTCGATCGAACTGGGTGCGACGCTCGTGGCAGGCCCGGCGACCCTCACAGGATCGGCCGTCTCGTACGGATCGCTCGCTCCCGGATCCTCCGGCGCGGGATCGGGAGCGCTCGCTCTCGAAGTCGATGCAGGAGCCTCGACGGGCGACATAGTCCGCCTCTCGATATCGCTGACGAGCCAGCAGGGCTCCTGGAGCTTCGACCTGCCCATGCTGGTCTACGCACCAGGGTTGTGCGTCTCGATGTGCTCGATAGACGACTCGGCTGGCGGCAATGGCAACGGGTACGCCGAGGCGGGCGAAAGCTTCGACCTGCTGGTCGACCTCGCGAACACGGGCCTGCTCGAAGCCACCGATGTCGAGGCGAACATCCCCGCAGGGCCCTCCTGGCTCACATGGACGGCATCCACGGGCACGGTCGGTTCCATCCCGGCAGGCGGAACGGGCACGGTGGCCTTCGGCGGCAGCCTCTCCTCCGCCGCGCCTGCGGTCGCTGTCCAGGACTTCCTGGTCGGGATCTCGGCCTCGCCGGACTGGGCCGGGCAGGACACGCTCTCGCTGATAGTCGGCGATTTCGGCATGTCCGAGGACGTCGAGTCGGGATCGCCGGGCTGGACGCACTCGGGCGCCGGAGATCTCTGGCATCTCACGTCTTCCGCGGGCCACTCGGGGACTCATTCCTGGTACTGCGCCGATCCGTCGGGCGGAGGGTACGAGCCTTCGATGGATGCCGTGCTGATCACGCCCTCGGTATACCTGGCGCCGGACGCTGAACTCACGTTCTGGTCGCGTTTCGACCTCGCGCTGTACGGGGCCGACGGCCTCTACGTCATCGTGAGCGATCCCTCGGGCACTCAGCGCGACACGGTCGATTTCATCGGCTCGGGCGGCCTGCTGGGATCCGGTAGCGGGGCAGGCAGGAACGACATGCAGTGGCTGCCGAGGACCTACGATCTGTCCGGGCTACGCGAGGCCGGTTCAGAGGTCAGGATCGAGTTCTCGTTCCACTCCGACGCCGACGACGAGGGCCCGGGCTTCTGGCTGGACGACTTCACACTCGACGGCTGCTACAGCGGCAGCCTCGGGATGGAGGGAGGCATGGTCCCCGGCGTCCTTGCCGCAGGCCTGCCCTGCCCCAATCCCGTGCGGGGGTCGATCACGCTGACGATTGCGACACCGGACTCGCCCTGGACCGTCTCCGTGTTCGACACGACGGGCAGGCTGATCGTGCGGGACGCCCACGAAGAGCCCTTCTGCGGAGCTTGCACGGTCGACATGGAAGGCAGGGCCGCTGGCGTGTACTTCGTCCGCATCGAGTCACGAGGGGCTTCGGTGGTCAGGCGGGCGGTGCTGCTGGACTAGGCCGGGCAGCCCTTCACAACCCTGAACCCGACGGCTGAACGTAGAACCGTCGGTCCGGTTCCGCTCGTCTCTACAGTGTTCCCCCCTCTTCGGCGGCCGGCCCTGCCACGAGGCGGGATGATGGTTCTCGCGGCGGCTATCCGACTCTGCCTGGAAGACCTGGAGGCGGCTCTCCGTCATGTAACTGCCATATAACGCGATGCGCGTTTCAACGCAAAATCAGCCAGGCCTCGGTTCCCACCGGCACGACAGCTCTGTCCGTTTCTCCGGGACTGCCCCGGGGCTACTGCTCAGGGAGCCAGGCCGGCTACCAGAAGCCGGAGCTCGGAGATGCCTGCGGGCTCGCCGCCAGCACCGGGCACGGCCTCGATGATCTCGAAGCTGATCACGCGGGCCCCCGTGACCCGGGCCGGGAACTCCACGGTCTGCCACCCGGGGCCTTCCAGGAGCTGGGCAGTGCAGACCGGCACGCCGTCGGCCATTACGAGCAGCTTCGACACCCAGGGGCGGGAATCTCCGGGCGCGTCGCCGAACCCGTTCAGGGACGAGAATCCCCTCAGGTCGATATCGGGGCCCGGCAGTGGGAACACGTAAGCCTCGAGCACTTCGCCATGCCCGCCGCCGTGGCTTTCGGAGCGCCAACCCGTCGAAGCATCCCCGTCGTTCAGCACCGAGTTCACCTGAGGCGAGTCGCGGAAGGGGGGCGACGGGGAGATGACCGCGAAGGGAACGTTCGATCCGGGCTCCCCGGTCCGGGATGCTGTCACAAGCGGCATGGGCGCGTACGAAGCCCACCAGGCGAGTACCGAATCCCGGGGGATCACGGGCTCGAAGACCCGCGAATCGCGATGGTCGTTCCTGGGGGCTTCCGTGCCCTCCAGGAACCATGCGGTGAGCCGGTAGAAGCTCTCGAGGACGGGATCCTCCGGAGCGACGCCCGCAACCGCCCCCTCGTGCAGGGACAGTGCGGTCAGGAACCGAGCCTCGAGCGACGGATCGGCGCCGTACATTGCGAGATTCGCACCGTGCCAGTTCGTCCTCAGCGAGAACATGGACAGGAGCGGACCGTAGCCAGCTGCCTGCACCGATGCCGACTCGGCGGCCAGGGATGCCTGCAGCTCGTCGAACAGCCCGGGCAGGCCGGGATCTGGGATGCAGCCGCCGCTCAGGGTCGGGAAGCCCGGGACCTCTTCGATATCCCCGCAGCCGCAGAGAGCCAGCCTGAGCTCCCTGACGACCATGAACGCGTCGGCCTCGAGATCCAGTGTGCGGTCCGCGAGCAGTACGGCGCTCTCGAAGAGGCTCCCGGCGCTCTCCAGGTCGATCACGGGATCAGAGATGGCCTCGATCCCAGTCCTGCCGACCTGCCAACCCAGGGGTCCGACGCCCCTCACGTGGAACTCGATATCCTCCTGCGGCTCCCAGTCACTCATCTCCCAGCGGAAGGTCCGCCCTTCGACCGACGGCGAGCCGCTCCACTCCCACCAGCAGGGCGACTCGCTGCCGGGCTGCGGCAGCGGGACCGAATCCGGCACCGCGATGCTGATCACGGCGGATCCTATCGGGCCCTCCCAGAGCGCGCCCGTTCTCGTGATGTACGTGAAGTCGTAGTCGTACTTGCCATAAGCGTGGAAGTTCAGGCCAGTGGAGTAGCTGCACCGGAGGACCACGTCGCGGCCGGGCGGGAAGGCCATGTCCCACAACGCCCACATCGGCCAGTAGTCTATCCCGGTTTCTGCATCGGGGTCGCCGAAGCTGTAGCGCACGGGCACATCGGTCCCGTCGATCGATGCTGCGAAGTGCAGTTCGGGCGGGATCATCCATTCCGCCGGGATGCCCGCGGCGAGCGCATCATCGACCTCGTGCCTCATGGCGCTGTCCGGATCCCAGCCGAACCGGCTGTACCGCGTCTCGTTCACGTTCCCCTCGAACGGGAAGCCGACGATGGCAGACACCGACTCCGTTCCCGTATTGACGAGGTGGAAGACGCAGTCTACGCGCAGTGTCTGTTCAAAGAACCAGGGCTGCGGCTCGAGGGCCTCCGGAGTCACCGTCACCGTTTCCGCAGCCATCGTAACAGTGACGGACTGGATCGGAACCACGGTCCGGCCGTCGTCGAAGGTGTACATGGTCACGGAATCGGCTCGTGGATTACCGCAGAGAGCGAGGGCAAGAGCGGGGATCACGGCGCGCCTGGGATCCATCACCCGACCTCCCGACCGGGACGGCCGCCGACCGGCCGTCCGCTCGAAATCCTGGGCTGGAGTGCCGTATGCTGCCAATCATTAGGTGGCATCCCCGTAAATGCCATTCCCGGAGTTCCGAATCGGCATCTACCTTGCCGTCGAACACCCGGAGGCATGCTTCGAATCGCTCCCACAAGCTGGTACAGTGCATGCAGATATTGCAACAGATCTCTCTGGAATACCGCCAGGGGACATGCGAGCAACTTATCAATTGACATGTTTCAGATCATCGAGCATACTACCCATGGGATCGAGGGAGGAGTGACCGATATGTCAGGAACAGTATGCCGGTCAGAAAACCGCTGGAACCTGTCGACGCCTTCCTGAAGGAGGCGAAGAAGTGCATCCGGGCCGGAAGGATAGTCTTCCCGAGAAGGGTTCTCTCCGGTATGGAGCTGCTCGGGATGGTGAAGCAGGAGGCTTTCTGCATCCTCGAGAGCCTTTCGGCCGCCGAACTGAACAAGGGCCCCGAGGCCGACAGGAACATGCCGGGCGTGATCTGGGTCTTCCGGAAGGAGACACCATCGTATGGATGCCTTTACATAAAGCTGAAACTCGTGTCGGACGGGAATGGTCGCGTGGTATGCATCTCCCTGCACGAATGGGGGAGGAGTTGCGAATGAATCGGGAGGTAGGATTTTGCAGAGGAGAAGGTCGCTCTGTCCGGTGTGCGAGAAGAGCACTGAGAAAGAGCAGGTCCGCCGAAAGGCCGAACTGACGATCCGCGGAGAGACCTTCGAAGTCGACGAGGAGTTCGAGCGCTGCGCCGGATGCAGGGAGGAGTACGAGACCGCTGAAGCCCCCGACAAGCTCGCGCAGGCCAACAGGCTCTATCGCGAGAAGCATGGTTTTCTTCAGCCTGATGAGATCCGTGCGTTCCGCAACCGCTACCGGCTCACCCAGAAGGAACTCGCCGACCTGCTGGGATGGGGGGTTGCCACTTTAAGCAGGTACGAGAACGGCGCGCTTCAGGAGGAGGGGCAGGATAGAGCGCTGAGAATGGCAATGAAGCCCGACAACCTCGCAGATCTTGTGAAGTCGCACGGATTGCAGCTCCAGGCCGGCCGGGCCAACGCCATACTCGCCCTGATCTCCGAATCGGATCCGTTTCATGGGCCTGAAGACCTCTTCCGCAACCTGACGCACAGGCCTCCCGACATCTTCAACGGGTTCAGGAGCTTCGAGCCGCGGAGGCTTTTCGCAGCCGTCGAGTTCCTGTGCCGGAACAGGGAGGTTTACCGGACGGCGCTCAACAAGCTCCTCTTCTACGCCGACTTCATCCACTTCCGCGAACATGGTTGCTCGATCACCGGCGCCGTCTACGCGAGGCTGCCGCTCGGCCCTGTGCCGGACGGCTTCAACTCCATGTTCGCCGTGCTGACCGACACGGAGAAACTCCTGGTTTCGGAAGAAAGAACCATCGACGAAGAGGCGACCGGCGAGGTTTTCAGGACGAGGCTGGCTCCCGACATCGGCATGCTGTCCGATACCGAGCTCGAAGTCCTGATGTGGGTGAAGAAGAACCTCGGGGTGCTCTCCGCCTCGAAGCTCAAGGACATGTCCCACGAGGAAGCGGGCTGGAAGTGCACGGGGAATGCCAAGCCCATCTCCTACTCATTCGCCGGCTCGCTGCGGGTTGATGCGAACGACGTCCGCTCGAGCGGTGCGAAAGCGCCCTGAGTCGAGTGAAACGGCGGATCATCGCATGTCAGGCACACAAAGCAGCCTGACTGCCTGATCAGCGCAGCAGCACGAACTCCGCGCCTACGCCCGCGGCGCCGCCCGCGAAGACGGGCACCGCGATGTACAGGCCCCGGGCGATCCCGGAACTGGGCGCCCAGGTCGCCAGGCCGTCCGCGCCGGCTTCCACGCTGTCGATCCTGCGGCCGCCCAGATCGAAGATGTCGATCGATCCGCAGGCGCCGCTGATCCTGAAGACGACGCTGCCCGAGGCGGGATTGCCGAGGACTTCGAGCCCCGCTTCCGGTGGCAGCGGGCCTCCACTCCCGATCCCGGTACCGCCGGAGATCTGGAACACGCCGGTGTTCCTCGCGTCCACGCCGCGCATCGGCCAGTCGGCGGTTCCGGCCTCCACCACCCCGTCAGTATCCCAGGCATATGCATAGCCGTTCGTCGACACGGCAGCGAGCTCGTAAAGGCCGTCGCCGTCGATGTCCCCTGCCGCGACTCCCGAGTAGGAGGCCCCGCTCAGGGCCTTCGGGTAGCCCGGTTCGATCGTGCCGTCGGCATCGATGGCGACGAGCTGCCCCGCATCCGTCACGACGCAAACCTCCTGCGTGCCGTCGGTGTCCACCTCCACGACCGTCGGGTAGCCCGCGGGCCATCCCGGCACCAGCACGGGCCATCCCGGAAGCGGTCCGGTCGCCAGGTCGACGGCCCAGACGCCGTAGGTCTGGTCGGCCAGGATCTTGCCCGTCGCTATGAGCTCTGGAAAATCGTCTCCGTTGAGGTCGCCGAGCCCGAGGTAGAAGAGCTGGATGCCCGAATCGAGCGTGATGGGGAAACCGGTCACGGGCGTGCCGTCGTGGTGCCGGGCCAGCGCGGTTGCGACCGTTGAGTTGTAGCCCAGGATGATCTCGAGGTCTCCGTCGTCATCGAGGTCGACCGGGATCGGCTCGCCGAACATCTCGTATCCGCCGGAGGGCTGGTACAGCGCGTGGGGGTAGCCGGACTGCTCCGTTCCAGCAGGGGTGAAGGCGTGAAGGCGGAACGCCGCGCCCAGGCGGGCGATCGCGAAGAATTCGTCCTGGCCGTTGCCGTCGACGTCGCCGAAGTAGACGTCGAGGATGTTCTCGGCGGGGTCGAGATCGGTCGTGAAAAGCCTGTTGCCGGAATGGTCGAATCCCGACAGGCGGTAGTAGACGAAGGTGTTGCCCAGGGTGTGGGCGCTCCAGGCCTCGAGGTCGCCGTCACCGTCGGCATCGCCCAGCACGAAGGGAGAGTCGAGGGCGTTCGAGGATTCGCCGGGCGCGACCTGGGGGAATCCCTCCATGTTGCTTCCGTCGGTGTGCCGGCCGTTGAAGCTCCACATGTGCGAGCTGCCGGCGTACCAGTCCCTCTCCGACCAGAGGATCTCGCAGATGCCGTCGCCCTCCAGGTCGGCGCACGACGGCCCCGGCTTCTGGTCGTTCGTGCCGTAGCCCATGTACTGCATCTCC
The DNA here is from genome assembly GCA_030373045.1 of Candidatus Fermentibacter sp. Classification (NCBI taxonomy): domain Bacteria; kingdom Pseudomonadati; phylum Candidatus Fermentibacterota; class Candidatus Fermentibacteria; order Candidatus Fermentibacterales; family Candidatus Fermentibacteraceae; genus Candidatus Fermentibacter; species Candidatus Fermentibacter sp. The sequence continues at coordinate 3,448 of JAUCPW010000010.1, read as the reverse complement.
GACGTGGGCCATCCCGGCAGGAACGAACCGTCCCCGGAGAGTCCGAACGTCTCTCCGCCCGTGAAGAACAGCTCGTCGGCCCCGTCGCCGTCGACATCGAAGACGGTGATCGTGTAGGGGAAGCCGCCCGCCGGCGGATCTAGGAACACGGGCCAGCCGTCGACCGATCCCTGTGAGGCGATCCCGCCTGTTTCCACCGCTTCGGCATCCATGAGCGCTTCGGCGCCTGTCCCGGCAGGCGGGAGCAGCGATTCGAGCACTGCCTCGGAGCCTGATGTGCAGGCTGCCCCGGAGGCCGTGCCGGAAGCGAGAGTGAGACACGCAAAGAGGAGTTCGATCATTACCGCCCCTCCAGACGGGAGACTACGAAGCCATCTGCTAATTAGGATGCTCGCCGGGCGGGGTGCGGTCAAGCGGAAACCGGGCTTCTCAGTCGACGGAGGGGCGAATCCGGCCTGACTCAGGCGAAACACCCGGATATGTTCTGCTCATGGGTACCAGGAGTGACTGGAGCGAGCATGAAGTAGCCCTGACGATCCAGGACTACTTCGAGATGCTTCTGGCTGAAGCCGAGGGCAGGCCCTACAGCAAGTCCGACCACAGGCGGTCGCTGATCGAGAAGCTCGACGGCCGTTCCGACACCTCCATCGAGCGCAAGCACATGAACATCAGTGCCGTTCTGATCGGACTCAGCATCGCGCCGATAGACGGATACAAGCCTCTCGCCAACTACCAGCACCTCCTTGCCACGGAGGTGGCCAGGTTCATCGCGAACAGACCGGATCTTATCTCCCGCCTGCAGAGCATCAACGACGAGGTCCCCGATTCCATCCCTGCTCCAGCGCTCTATCCTTCATCATTAGTAGTCGATCCTCCCGAGCTTGTCCGTGCTGAGAGTTCCGTGCGCGAAGTTTCCCTCCAGTACGGGGTGAAGGTCGACTTCGCTGAGAATGACCGCCGCAACCGCCGGTTGGGAGAACTGGGAGAGAGATTCGTGCTGGACCTCGAGAGACGGAAGTTGCTGGACGCCGGCCGTGACGACCTGGCCGGGAGGATCGACTGGGTGTCGAGCACCCGGGGAGACGGGCTCGGCTATGACATCGTCTCCTTCGATTGCAGGAATGACTCCGAGAGGTTCATCGAGGTGAAGACCACCAACCAGGGTATGCGCGCGCCGTTCTACATCACTTCCAACGAACTGAGGGTCTCCACGGATCATCCCGACGAGTACCGTCTTTACCGCCTCTTCAGGTTCTCGAAGGAACCGAGGCTCTTTATCCTGAATCCCCCGCTTGCCTCACGGTGTGACCTGGTGCCGAAGCTCTACAGGGCGTCCTTCTAGCGTCACGGGAGCGGTCTGGGAACCTATTTCGCAGAAGTGTCCTTTCAAGTGCCGGGGAACGCCATGCTTCAGATGAGGGCGAGGGAGAGGCTACTCGATATCTGCGAGCGTCATCCTCAGGCGTTCCTTAGGATCCGTGAACTCCACTTCACTTGCCGAAAACTCGGCGGGATCGTACGAATCCCCCAGCCAGGCCCACCATTCGTCGTACTCCGGATGAGAAGGATTGGCGATGACCTTCAGCATGTCGGCGAACGACCACACCCCGCCGCAATCATCAGGCGGACAGCACCGGCGCCCGGCGATGCATCTGGGGTAGGTAGCGCCCTCCTCTTCGGTCAGGATCTTCTCGAGCTCCACGGTATGTAGCCAGTCGTCGCCGAAGTCGTACAGATAGTCGATCTTCGCCCCGGCTTCCCAGAAGACGTGCCGGATCGGCAGCTTCCAGCCCGGCCTGGTGTATTCCTCATCGGTATCGTCGTCGGTTGGAATGCCGACCGGGATCACCGGCACATACCCCGGGATTCTGATGAGGAATTCGTGCAGGTGGGTGTCGTTCCATCCCATCGCATCCTGGATGGCGCAGTGCAGCTCCCAGAACGAGTAGCGCGACGGCACCTGGATCCGTCGCCAGATCTGCGGCCTCGTTCCCTTGAGGGTGATCTTGAACTGGAAGACCTTGCGGTGGGTGCGGCGGGTCTTCGCCGTGCCCGCGGCCCTGGTGCCGGCTTCCCTGGTACCGGGTTCCGCCATCACCCCTCCCGTCGAACAGTGATCCGTCGTTCCCTTCGATTCAGGCAACCGGCAAGTCGCATCCAGTGCTCGACTGACCATGGGGATCGGCGATGCCGACAGCTTCCGCATCTCTTCGTTGGGGGTACGATTTCCGATCATTCGCATCGAGGTCTTGTTCAGCTGCTCGGAACTGTACGGTACCGGCAGCTCGGAGTAGCTGGCCATGACTGCTGTAGCGAACACGAAATCGTTCATCGAGCCCAGGACGTGTCTGTCCGATGCCCTGCAGAAGACCGGAGTCTCTGTGGGATCAGCAGGCAGGGCTTCCCGGAGCGGGCTCAGTCCGTCGTTCTCCAGTTCAGCACGGATATCCGCCAGGGCGTTCTTCGAGAATGCTTCACCGCTGGCGTTCCCGCGGCCGGGGATCACGACCGTGTAGAGCGTAGTCGAATTAGTGACGATGATGTACTGCTGGTGACCCACCATGAACAGATTCGCCGTCCAGTCGAGAATCGGGTTGTCGGCCGGGGGAAGAGCATCGACCGGCTGCAGCTTCAGCTTCTTCGCGAGCTTTCGGGTCACCCGGAACAGCATGTGTACCTCCCGTCCACCAGAGGGGGCCAGCTCACTCCAGCCGGGGCACCTGGAGCTAGTCAACCGCCGACTCCTCCCGGAGCTTCTTCAGCGTGTTCACCGAGATGTCGAGGACCTTCGCCGTGCGGGCCAGGTTTCCGCCGCAGGCCGCGAGCGCGGCCATCGCGTGCTTCCGCATGGCCTCCCTGAGCGTATCGGATGGCTCTCCTAAGCCGGCCGTGACGGCGGCTCTGCCACCGTCGTACACGGGCGGAGGCGCGGTTACCTCGGGAGCCGTGATCGAAGGGATGTTCAGCATCAGGTCGAGACCTTCGGCCCTCTCCTCCTCGATTGCCTTCAAGAGATGCTGTTCTATCCCCAGCAGGTATGACCGATGGAGGACGTTCTTGAGCTGCCTGACGTTGCCCGGCCATGAGTAGCTCCTGAGCAGATCGTACTGCGCCTCGGTGAGGTCGGGGAACTTGCGGCCGTGCTCCTCGGCCAGGAAGCGCCTCACGGTGCCGACGATCTGACCGAGATCGCAGAGCCTGTCGCGCAGCGGCGGCATCCTGATCACTAGCTCGCGCAGGCGGTAGTAGAGGTCGATCCTGAAGGAACCCTCGCGCACCATGCCGGCCAGGTTGCGATTCGTGGCCGCCACCACCCTCACATTCACCTTCAGCTCCTGGTTGCCCCCGAGCCTGTTGAACGTGCCGTCCTCGATCACCCGCAGCAGCTTCGCCTGGGTTTCGAGGGGCATCTCGCCAATCTCGTCGAGGAAGAGCGTTCCCTTGTCGG
>JAUCPW010000009.1 GCA_030373045.1 Candidatus Fermentibacter sp. | reverse complement strand
CCCGGGCCTGTGGTTCGGGATACCGGGGTACAGGATCCTGCCCCTGATCGTCTCGATACTGGCCGCGTGGCTCGCCGGGAGATGCGCAGGGGCGGCCGGATCGAAGGATGGCGCCATGGCTGGTGCGGCGGCCCTTCTTCTCCTGCCGGGAGCTGCATGTGCGGGGCTGGCGTATGCCGACTGGGCGGCGGCAGGGCTGGTGGCTGCCGGAGCTGTCGGGGCCGGAGGCAGGAGACCCCTCCTGACCGCCCTCGCAGCTGCCCTGGCCCTCGCAGCCCTGAAGCTGAGATTCGCCCCGCTGGGAGCGGGCCTCGTCATCGCCGCCCTCGCCGGCAGCAGGGGCATGGGGCCGGCAAGGACGGCGCTCGCGGTGATCGCACTCACCGCCGTCGCCCTGGCGGCGGACCGGTACCTGCTCGGAGGCAGGGTCTTCTGGGTGAGATACGGGAACGTCGAATTCCTGAGCACGCTCTGGAACCGCACCGTGTCCTCGGGAGGAGACCTGCTCCGGCTGCCGGTCTTCGCCCTTGTCGACCAGGAGGCCGGGCTCCTCTGGAGGGCTCCGTGGCTGATCGCCGCCGTCCCCGGAGCCGTTGCGCTCGCGAGGGCGAAGACTCCGGCCGGGCGGGCGCTGCTCGTGTCGGGATCTCTCTATCTCGCCGGCCTGGTCATCTGGACTCCCATGGAGTGGCACTCCATGCCCACTCCGGCCGGGCGGTTCTTCATCGCCCTCATGCCGCTGGCCGCGTCCGCCGCCAGCTTCCGCGGCATACCGCGGCCACTCCTTGCATTGTCGGTACTCGCCTCCGCCATGTACATCGCCGTGCCGGGCCTGCGCTTCAACCACCTGGACGGCTGCGACGCATTCTTCGACATCCTCGGCCGGGGTCTGCCCGGCAACCTCTGCCTGGCCTTCCCTTCGATGGTCAGGCCCGCTGCGATTGTGACTGCGGCATGGTTCGCGTTCTGGGTCCTCCTCTCGATCCTACTGCTCGCGAGGAGGAACGGGGCGGCCCTCGTCCTGGCGGCGCTGGCCGTTCCCGCCGCCGTCGCGCTCGCCGCCTCGACCCGCGGCGTATACGAGGCGGAGGATCTGTCTCCCGACTACCGGATAGGCTGCTCCCTCTATCCCCTCTCTCAGGATCCGCCCGAGAGGATGGCCTGGCCCGGATCGAGGGAGAGGCTGCTCAGGCTGGGCGAAGCCGGAGACGCAGTCATGCTGCCCGTGGAACCCGGTGTCGGCGATTCGGTCAGGGTGGAACTCGTGCTCAGGGGGTTCACCTCCGGGGCGGAGCCACCCGTGCTGGCCGCCCGTTTGGGCGACTGGTCCGCGCTGTCCGGAGCATCCACACCCCAGCAGCCCCTCCCGGACTGGATCGGAAGGGTGAGGGAGGGCCAGGCTCCGCCGCCTTCCGCCGGAAACGCCCGGGACACCCTGATCGTGCTGGAGATGCCCCGTGCCGGCGGGGCCGGTGTGCTGATCCTCTCTCCGCAAGGGTCCTATCCGCCCGGCGAGGGGATCTTCCTCGACCGGGTGAGGATCACGGGAATATGACGCGGGTCACCGCGGTCATCCCTTCGTGGAACGGGCTCCATCTGCTGGCCGACTGCATCCCTCCCCTCCTCGACGCCGGAAGGAACCTCGATCTGAGGGTGATCGTGGTCGACGACGGATCCTCCGACGGGACGGCGGACTCGGGCCCCGGCCTCTTCCCCGGGGTCGGGTTCGTCCCGAACGCAGGCCCGCGCGGCTTCTGCCACTCCGTCAACACCGGAGCCGCCGTCGCGGATGACGGGCTGCTGTTCCTGCTCAACAACGACGTGATCGTCCAGCCGGATTCGATCCCGGGCATGGCCGACGTCCTGGAATCCTCCCCTGATAACGTTATGGCCGTCATGCCCCGGATCATGAGAGGCAGCGAAGACGAGAGCCTCCTCGGGTGCGGATTCAGGCTCGGCCTCGCGATGACGCTGAGCGGTTCCGGCACGGCCTACCCTTCGGGAGCCTGCTCGATGTTCAGGACCGGGCACTGGAGGACCCTGGGCGGGCTCGATACCAGATATGCGCCCATGTACTGGGAGGACGTGGATCTCGGTCTCAGGGCCTCCGCCGCCGGGATGGAGGTCCGCAGGGCGGAGGGCTTCCGGGTCCTCCACAGGCATGCCGCGAGCGCGGGCCACGGCACCGCGATGAGGAGGATGCGGGAGAGGAACCGCTTCATACTGATGGATGCGCATTTCCGCAGCAGGAGGATGGAGACCGCCGCCTTCCTGCCGTTCCACGCCGCTTCGTCGCTCGCACGCGGAAGGACGGAATTCCTCGCGGGATGGCTGGATTATCTGAAGTGGAGGAGGAACCGGGCCCGATGATCACAAACCGCACCGGCGGGCGCAGGTTCATGGTAGGAGTCGAGCTGCTGCTCGGGCTCGCCCTCGGGGCCGCCGCACTCGCGGCTCTCGTGTCCTTCCTCGTCGTCATGCTCGAGGGCAGGAGGCTCGAGGACGAAAGGCGCGGCAGGGGATTCCTCGTGGCGGAGGCACTTGCGTCCGGCCTCGGCGACAGCCCGTCACCCGAGGCCCTGGCCGGCCTCTTCAGGAGGTACGAGATAGCGGGGATAGCAGAGGAGGCCCTGCTCCTCGAGCCGGGGGAGGCCGTTCCGGAAGGCGGCGACTGGTTCGGCAGCGCTGTCCGCGGGGGCTCGACGGTGGCTGTGCGCATCCCTCCGGCAGGCGGGGAGGCGTGGGAAGGCCTGGGCCCCCTGCTCGGGGCGATCGCCGCGGTGCTGGTCCTGCTCGCCCTCCTGTCGCCTTCCTATGTCTCGAGGAATCTGACCGCCCCCCTGAGAGGGCTTCTTGCCGACGCCGGGAGGTCGGGCGCGGGAGACTCGACAAGCGCCGTCTCGGCTCGCGCCTCCTTCTCCAGGCTCGTGGACATGCTTGCACAGAGGGATTCCGAGCTGGATGCCCTCAGATCGAAGGCCGAGGAGAGGGCTGACATCGCAGAGGCCGGCGTTTCCGCCATGACGTCGGCCGTCGGCTCCCCGGTGTGTGCGATCGACCCCGAGGGCGGGCTCATGGCTTTCAACGCCGCCGCCGAGGATCTTTTCGGCATCGTGCAGGAGGACCGCGGGAAGCCCTTCCCGAAGGACAGGACCGCCCTCGGGTCCGTGGTCTCGGAGATGCTCGCCGCGGGAGAGGGAGGGACATGCCTCTCGGAACGGACCGTCGAGGAGGACGGAGGGGAGAAGGTGTTCTCCATATCGGTGAGCCGTTCTCCCGGAGGCATGACGGCGGTGCTCGCGACCGACCTGAGCGGCATGAGGGCCCTGGAGAGGCGCCTCGCCGAGGAGGCCGCGATGGCAGGGCTCGGCACGGCGTCCGCCGGCATCGCGCACGAGATGGGCAACACCCTGTGCGCCCTCTCGGGCTTCATAGACCTTCTCGCAAGGGGCAGGGACGATCCCAGGGCGCTCGAACTCATCGGAGAGGCGCGGGCCGAGGTGGATTCGGCCCTGAAGATGATCGAGTCCTTCAAGATGATGTCGTCCGCAGGATCCGGTTCCCCGGTCGCGATGGAGGCTTCCGGCCTCGTAAGGGCCGCGCGCTCATGGGCCTCGCAGATCCAGGGCCCCGTCGACGTCCGCGCCCAGGGTCCGACCGGTTCGGTCGCGGCCGATCCGGCCCTGCTGGAGAAGGCCGTGGTGAACCTCCTCCGGAACGCACGGGATGCCGATCCGTCAGGCATGATCGAACTCTCGCTCGAAACCGGGGAGGGATGGCTGACGATCACGGTATCGGACCGCGGGCACGGCCTGCCTCCCGATCCCTCCGTAGTCCTCAAGCCGTTCTTCTCGACCCGGGGCGACCAGGGCCACATGGGGATGGGTCTGACGCTCGCGAAGAGGATCGCACTGTCGTTCGGAGGGGATCTCAGGGCATGCGCCCGGGAGGGCGGAGGAGCCACGTTCGTTGTTATGCTTCCTCTGATGGAGGCACGATGAGGTCGATCCTGCTGGTCGAGGACAAGAGGGGCATGCGCTCGATGCTGACGGCGGCACTCGCCGAGGACGGCTGGGCAGTCACGGCCGTCGCCGACGGCCTCGAAGCGGTTTCGCTCGCGCCCGGATCCTCCTTCGACGCCGTGCTGTGCGATGTCTGCCTTCCCGGTGCCGACGGGCTGGAGGTCCTGTCGGCATTCGCCACCCACAGACCGGCTACTCCGGTGATCCTCATGACGGCGTTCGGCACGATCGACCTGGCCGTCAGGGCGATGAAGCTCGGCGCGAGGGACTTCATCACCAAGCCGTTCGAACTGTCGAGCCTGACGGCGCTCCTGGCGGGCCTCTCGCCCGGTTCGCCGGGCTGCATGGTCGGCTCCGACCGGGGGTTCCGGGATGCTCTCGACAGAGCCGCGAAGGCTTCCGGGAGCCGCCTCAACGTCCTCGTGCTCGGCGAGAGCGGAACCGGGAAGGAACTCCTGGCCAGGAGGATCCACGACATGAGCGAGAGGGCCTGCGGCCCCTTCATACCGGTGAACTGCGCGGCGATCCCGTCGGAGCTCCTCGAGAGCGAGCTGTTCGGAGCCGAGAAGGGCGCCTACACAGGCGCCGATTCGCCCAGGCCCGGGAGGTTCGAGCTGGCGGACGGGGGCACGATCTTCCTCGACGAGGTGGGAGACCTGGCTCCCGCACTCCAGGGGAAGCTCCTGAGGGTTCTGCAGGAACGGACCTTCACCAGGGTGGGCGGCTCCGTCCAGAGGACGGTGGACGTGAGGATCGTCTCGGCAAGCAACAGGGACCTGGCTGCCGAGGCGGCATGCGGACGCTACAGGCCCGACCTCTTCTTCAGGCTCTCGGAGTTCCCCGTCTCGATCCCGCCGCTGCGTGACAGGAGATGTGACATCGTCCCGCTCGCCGCGCATTTCCTGGCCGAGGCGGGGAGGCCCGGATGCCCTCTGCCGCCGGGGGCCGTCGACGCGCTGGAAGGCTACGGCTGGCCGGGGAACGTCAGGGAGCTGCGGAGCATCATCCACAGGGCCTGTGCGCTCGCCGCGGGGAGGGAGATCGAGAGAGCGGATCTGGAGATCCCCGAGCCGGTGAAAGCGACCGGAGGGCTGCTGGATGCATCCTCGCGGGCTGCCCGCGAGGCCGAGAGGGCCATGCTGCTCGCGGCTCTCGAGGAGTGCGGGTGGAACAGGACCGAGGCCGCACGCAGGCTCGGGGTCAGCAGGCAGACTCTCTCGAGCAAGATCAGGGATCTGGGGCTGTCCAAGAGCTGAGCGCGAGCGTCAGCTGGAGGCCTCGGCCTCCATCGCCTCAGCCGCGGTGAGTCCGACAGCACGGGACATCGCATCCAGGACCCTGGCAGAGCCCTTGAGGGAGACGCCCTTCACGAAGCACTCCTCGAGGGCTCCGGCGATGCCCTGTTCGCCGATGCCGGACCAGTCGGCCCCGGCCCTCCTCGAACCCCTGCGCCTGTCGGTCAGGAGCCAGGCGAGCGCCGAAGCGGGCCAGCCGACCCGGGGCCTGACCGTGTCGAAGAGGTCCGCCGACTCCCAGTTGATGAGCCTTCCAGCCAGCTGATCCGGCACTCCCAGGGCGGCATACGACTCCCTGCGCTCCCAGGGGCGGGGCTTCAGCCTGGCCATGATCCTGGCGCGGAGTTCGTCCGAGACGGGTTCGGGCGGGAGGTCTGTGTCGGGATACATGCGGTCCGGCCCGGGAAGGATCCGTTCGAATGTCGTCCTGCCGCCGGCGAGGGCCTGCCTCGTCTCGGAGGGGACTCCGTCGAAGGCCTCCCTCACACGGATGACCGTCTCCTGGGAGGCTGTGACGAGATCCTCCTGGGGACCGGCGAAGAGGAGCACGGCATCTCCGGGATCGGTCACGCCCAGTGCGGCGCGAAGGGCTTCGGGAGCCTCCGAGACGCAGGGACGGCGCTCGAGGCAGGCGATGACCCTGATCCTGCCGTCGATCTCGTCGAGGAAGTCCATTCCGGGCTGGAGGGGCCAGTGTATGAAGGGGGCGAATCCGGGCAGGACCTGCACCGCTGCAGATTCCCCCGCTTTCAGGGTTCCCAGGCCGGACACCGAGACGGCGGCGGGGTCCAGGAAGATCGGGGACGCGTTGTAGAAACCCTTGTCCGCCCCGGAGCCGGGGAGAGCAGCCCTCAGGTCGAGGAGACCTTTCTGCCTGTAGGCTTCCGTGGAGCAGAGAGCCTCGATCATGCCGATGCGCGGGACACCCTTGATCTCTATCCTGGTGCCGCCCCGGATGGAGACGTTCACGTCCTGCCTCACCGAGCCGATGCCCCTCCTGACCCTGCGCGTCGAACGCATGACATCGCCCACGAGGGCGGCTCCGAGAGCAGCCTCCGCAGGCGTGTAGAACTCGGGCCTCGTGACCGACTCGACGAGGGGGATCGACAGGCGGTCGGTGCGGTAGAAGACGTGGTGTCCGACGTCGTCCACCTCGCGGCAGGCATCCTCCTCGAGGCTCAGCTGGAAGAAGCCGAGAGTCCTCCCGAGGAATGGAACGCTTCCGTTCACGCCGACTATAGCGGTGCGCTGGAATCCGGTCGGGATGCTGCCGTCGAGGTACTGCTTCCTGGTGATGTGGATTTCATCGACGAGCGACATCCCGAACATCATGGCTATCTCGAGGGCGGACTCCACTGCTTCGGGATCGGCCTTGAAGGGGGGAGTGTCGTCCATCTCGTAGGTGCAGACACTGCTGTTGTAGAGCAGGTAGTGGACCTGCTTCCTGGTCTTGAACTCCATGAGGGCCGTGCCGTCGTACTCGCCGAATTCGCTGAGGGTCGGCCTCATGTGGCGGAGGAGTTCGGAGTCCGGGGCGTCGTTCCTGATGGATGCCGGGCAGCGGCAGAAGAGCTTGTTGGGTGTGGCGAGCTGCTGGTGGGTCTCCAGACCGCTGCGGAAGCCCAGTTCGACGAGTTCAGAATAGCCGTCGGCGCGAGCAGACAAGGGAGGGCTCCTTCCGGTGGTTAAATCAGGACGAACATATCAGGACGCGCCGGCGGGTCAAGAAATGCGCATCCCCGTCGTTGACCGGGGGACACTCCCCGGGTATGATCCGAGCGTGAAGGCACACGTGGCATTCCCGGCCCTTCAATGCGCTGCTCCGTCAAGGGGGGCAGCGTTTTGTCATATCCGGGGGTGTGCACGTGCGGTGCGCCGGCATTTCGAAAGGAGCGGGCAATGAACATCGACATCAGCGGCAGGCACTTCGAGCTCTCCGAGGGCATCAAGACCTATGCGAGAGAGAAGCTTTCCGTTATGGAGAAGTTCTACGACGGGATAGACGACATACACGTCGTGCTCGAGGTCACGGCCGGCATCAACCACTCCAGGATCCAGGTGCGCGGCGACAGGCTCAAGATCGACGCCAGAGCCCAGTCGCACGACATGTACGCCGCTCTGGACGAGACGGTCGGCAATCTCGAGAAGCAGCTCAGGCGCTTCAAGGACAGGCTCCACAGCCATCCCCACAGGCCCGGGCAGGAGGACGCAAACGCCGCGTTCCTCTCCGCGGGCGACATCTGGATGCCCGATGCCGGGTCCGAGCTCACCGGGCCGTTCGTGATCGACAGGATAGACTCCCTCCCCAGGATGCGCACGGAGGACGCCATGACGGAGTACGAGCTCACAGGCGGACACTGCATGCTCTTCCACAACACCGAGACGTCTTCCGTGAACGCTGTCTACAGGGCCTCCGACGGTTCGAGCCGCGTCGTCGAGCTGAAGCCGCTCAGGGAAGAGAACGCCTGAGATGAGGGACAGGTACCCCGAACCCGGGGACATGACGGTACGCAGACTCGTCGAACTGATTGGCCAGAAGCTCCTCATCACCCCGGTCGCCGGCGAGACCGGCTACTCCAGGCTCGTCGGCAGCCCGGACATCAACAGGCCCGGTCTGGCCCTGACCGGCTTCACGCACCGCTTCCTGCACGACAGGATACAGATAATCGGCGAAACAGAGATCACGTACCTGTCCTCTCTGGACCAGGAGGCCCGGGAGTCCGCGGTCCGAAACCTGTTCCAGTTCCCGGTGTACTGCTTCATAGTCACCAAGGGGTTCGAACCGCCCGTGGAGATCGCCGAGGAGGCCGCCGGCTGCGACTGCGCCGTGTTCAGATCTCCGAGGGACACCACCCCCCTGATCCACGACCTGACCGGGTACCTGTCCGAGGTGTTCGCGCCGAGGAAGTGCGTGCATGGCACACTGGTCGATGTGTTCGGCGTCGGTCAGCTGGTGACGGGGCGCAGCGCCATCGGGAAGAGCGAAGCGGTCCTCGGACTCGTGGAGCGCGGGCACAGGCTGATCGCCGACGACATAGTCAGGATAAGGCGGACGGGCGAACAGCTCCTGGGCACGGGCGACGCAATAATGGGCAGCCACATGGAGATCAGGGGCCTCGGCATGGTGAACATCCCCGTGCTCTACGGGATCAGAACCGTCAAGGACCGCCATCCCGTAGACATGGAGGTCAGGCTGGTAGACTGGACCCAGAAGCCCGATTTCGACCGGACCGGCCTCGACAGGAGCACCACCACCTATCTCGGGGTCAGGATTCCGCAGATAGTCCTGCCCGTGCTGCCGGGGCGCAACATCGCCCTCCTGCTCGAGGTGGCGGCCATGTCCTTCCTGCTCGAGAGCCGCGGAGTGGACGTCCCTGCGGAACTGGATCTCAAGCTGATCGAGAGGATGAGGGAAACCCCCGGCGGCGGATGATGCCGTAGATCAGGAGCCGAGAGTTGTACCAGAAAGCCGTAGCAGTCCCGAACAGGCTGGGGGTCCATGCCAGGCCCGCGGCGCTGATCGTAAAGAAGGCCGCCGTATTCGCCAGCGAGATCACCATCTCCAACGGGATCGAAGAGGTCAACGGCAAGAGCATCATGGGAGTCATGACCCTTGCGGCCGGCCAGGGGACCGAGCTGCTCATATCGGCGTCGGGCGAAGATGAGGAGAGGGCGGTCGAGGAGCTCTGCAGCCTCGTTTCCTCCGGTTTCGGAGAGGACTGAGGTGAGCCGCTCCTTCGAGGGCACCCCGGCGTCGCCCGGGATAGCGGTCGGACCCGCCTTCCTGCTCGACGTCGAGGAGCTCAGGGTCGCGAGGAGGGAGATCTCCGGGGAGACGGAGGCCGGGAAGGAGCTGGCCAGGCTGGATGACGCCCTCTCCGCCACCCGCGAGGAGCTCCGCAGCCTCTCGGACGGCATGGGAGAGCTCGTAGAGGGCAGGCAGATCCTCGACGTGCACATGATGCTGCTCGACGACCCCGTCATGCTGGCCGACGTCCGCAGGCGCATCACCGGACACCGCGACAACGCGGAGCACGCCCTCAGCCAGGTACTCAACGACGTGATCCAGAGATTCCGCGCCATGGAGGACCCGCTCATAAGGGAGAGGGCCTCCGACGTCAGGGACGTAGGCCGGAGGGTGCTCGCCAAGCTCCTCGGCTCCGAGAGGGAGGCCCTCGGAAGGGTCTCCAGGCCGGTGGTGCTCGTCTCCAGGGAGCTCGATCCGTCCGTGGCGGCCGGGCTCCGCAGGGACCAGGTCCTCGGCTTCGCGACGGACGAGGGCGGCAGCACCTCGCACACCGCCATCCTCGCCAGGAGCCTGGGCATCCCGGCGGTCGTAGCCCTCAGGGAGGCCGCCGAAGCAGTCCAGCCGGGCATGACCGTCATCGTGGACGGGATCCACGGGAGGGTGATCCTGGATCCCCAGCAGGACGAGCTCGAATACTACACCCGCCTGCGGGACAAGTACTCCGAGATGGAGGCCGCGATAGCCCGCAACGCCTCCGATCCCGCAGTCACCGCGGACGGCCGGCCGGTCGAGCTGGCCGGCAACATCGAGTTCTCCCAGGAGGCCGATCAGGTAAAGAAGTACGGCGGCCGAGGCATTGGCCTCTTCCGCACCGAGTTCCTCCGCCTCCTCTCGCCGGATGCGGACGACGAGGACATGCAGTGCATGGCTTACTCCCACGCGCTGAGAGAGATGAAGCCCTATCCGGTGGTGATACGCACGCTCGACCTAGGCGGCGACAAGTTCCCCGGAGTCCCGGAACTGAGGGAGAGGAACCCGTTCCTGGGCTGGCGCGCGATCAGGGTATGCCTCGACAAGCCCGACATCCTGAGGCGCCAGCTCTCGGCCATTCTCAGGGCTTCAGTGGAGGGGACGGCCTGGCTGCTCATACCCATGGTCACCGAGCTCGACCAGGTGTTGAGAACCCGGGACATGCTCGAGGACACCAAGCTCGCACTGGCACGCGACGGCATCCCGTTCGATCCCGCCATCCCCCTCGGCATCATGGTCGAGACCCCGGCGGCAGCCATCGCCATCGACATCTTCCTTCCGCACGTCGACTTCGTATCGATAGGCACGAACGACCTCACGCAGTACACTCTGGCAGTCGACCGGGGGAGCCCCTATGTCGCCCACCTCTTCGACCCCCTCCACCCGGCCGTGCTCAGGCAGATCGACCATGTCGTCAGGATGTGCCATGCTGCCGGCAGATGGGTCGGGGTCTGCGGCCAGATAGCAGGGGAACCGCTGGCGGTGCCGCTGCTCCTCGGGCTCGGGGTTGACGAGCTGAGCGTGTCGATCTCCCTCATCCCCGACATCAAGAAGATGATAGGGGTCGTCGACACCGCGGAGGCCGCCGGACTGGCGGGCGAGGCGCTCGCCGCCGACTCGGCCCTCAAGGTGAGACAGCTCGCGAGGAGCTATGTCCAGGGCAGGTTCCCCACCATTCTCCTGAACGGTTTCCAGGGAACGGAGGAATGATGCACGCTGTCATCCCTGTCGCCGGAATGGGGACCAGGCTCAGGCCTGTCACCCACACGACGCCGAAGGCGCTGGTGCCGGTGGCGGGCAGGCCCGTGCTGGGCCACATAATTGACAGGATCATCCCTGCGGGAGTCGACAGGATCACGCTGGTGGTGGGACATCTCGGCGATCCGATCGTGGAATGGGTCAGGTCCGAGTACCGGATGAGGGTGGATTTCGTCAGGCAGGACACCATGAACGGACTCGCAGGCGCCATTGCGCTCTGCGCCCCCCTGATCGACGACGGCCCCACTCTCGTCGTGCTGGGCGACACGTTGTTCGAGGCTGACCTTTCGGGCATCGCCTCGGAGAGCCGCAACAGGCTGGCGGTCTGCCCCGTGGACGATCCCTCGCGATTCGGCGTGGTCGTCGCGGAGGGGAACAGGGCCGTCAGGCTCGTCGAGAAGCCCTCGGAGTTCGTCAGCGACCTCGCCATAGTGGGCATCTACATGTTCCGGAGCGGGGCCGGGATGATCCGCGCCTGCGAGGATCTCATGCGCGAGGGTGTGAGGACCAGGGGCGAATTCCAGCTCACCGACGCGATGCAGAGGATGATCGACGGAGGGGAGGAGTTCGAACTGGTCAGGGTCGACGACTGGCTGGACTGCGGCAGGCCCGAGACGCTCCTCCAGACCAACAGGATCCTCCTGGACAAGGATCGCGGCACCCCTCCGCCGGATATCCCTGGCTCCCTCGTGATCCCTCCGTGCCACATCGACCCCGGAGCCTCCGTGGAGGGGTGCATCCTGGGTCCGTACGCGTCGATCGGGCCTGGCTGCAGGCTGGCCGGGTCCGTCGTGCGCGATACCATCGCCAGCGGTGACAACACGATAGAGGACTCCGTCCTGGACGGTTCGGTGCTGGGCTTCCGGGCCTCCGTGACGGGGAGGCCGGTTTCGGTCTGCCTGGGTGACGATTCCACGATCTCCCGGTGACTGCAGGGCAGTCATATATGGTGCCTCCCTCGGTTCGAGGGGCGGCACCGGGGTATACCTGGCCAGACTCCTCCGGGGTCTGATCGAGGCAGGCGAGGACGGCGTCAGGGTTGCCGCGGGAGGCAGGCTGACCGGCCTCCGGGAGGCTCTCTCCCCGGCGCGTGCAGGATCTTCCCGCAAGGTCATCGACGAGATGATCCTGGCCCCTTTGGCGGCTTCGCGGATGAAGGGCGCGCCCGTCCACATGCCTGCATTCACGGGATGCGCACCCCCGGGGGCCGCATCCCTCCTGACCCTTCACGATCTCGCCTTCATGGCGCACCCGGGCTGGTTCCCGCCCCTGCGGAGGCTCTACTACAGGCTCGTCTTCCCCCGCTCGGCGCGGTCGGCCGACATCGTCATGGCCGACAGCGCCTTCACCGCATCGGAAGCGGTGAGGCTGCTGGGGCTCGATCCGGTAAAGCTGAGAGTGGTCCCCCTGTCCTCGGGTCCCGGCGGGTCGGGGGACGCGGAGAGGGGGAGGAGGATGCTCACGGGCGGAGGCCCCTACATCCTCAGCGTCTCCACGATCGAACCCAGGAAGAACATCCCCGCCCTGCTCGATGCCTGGAAGGGCATTGCGGCAGCGAGGCCCGGGATGACCATGGTGGTCGCCGGGCGGTGGGGATGGGGGCCGGCGGAGACCAGGAGAAGGCTCTGTTCGATGCCGGGCGTTCTCTGGACCGGTCCTCTCGGCGAAAGCGACCTTGCCGACGCCTATGCAGGCGCCGAACTGCTCGTGTACCCGTCCCTGTACGAAGGTTTCGGGCTGCCCCCCCTGGAGGCCGCCCTGGAAGGGACGCCGAGCGTACTGGGGCCTGCGGAAGCTCTGCGGGAGGTGTACCGCGACGTGGCGGCGGCTTTCTGCGGGGAATCTCCGGAATCCATCAGGGATGCCGTCCTCGATGCACTCGAGAGCCGTCGCGAACCATCGGCCCTGAGGGATTTCGCACGCGGGCTGAGCGACCGGGCCATGGCCGGGCGGGTAGCCGGCATCTACAGGGAGGCCGGGGGATGAGGATCCTGCACGTCTACAAGGATGTGTATCCTCCGGTTCACGGCGGCATAGAGAGGTACATTCACGACACCGTATCCTCCATGGCGGCGCGGGGGCATGAATCCACCATCCTCGTCGCCTCCCGGAAGCCGGCCCTCAGGATAGGCAGGCGTTCCATCGACGGCAGTCCCGTGATCGAAGCCCCGTGCCTGGGGCGGCTGTTCTCGAATCCGGTGTGCCCCGGGCTGGCGTCGCTCCTGCGCAGACTCCACCGCGAGATGCGGTTCGACCTGGTGCACTACCATCATCCGCTGCCCACGGCTGCTGTCTCCTGGGCCTTCGCGGGGCTGGATGCCCCCCACATCGTGACCTACCACAGCGACATAGTGAGGCAGTCCCTCCTGGTGCCGCTGATAGAACCATTCCTCTGGCCCTTTCTCCGCAGGGCCCGGGCCGTCCTGGCCACCTCGCCCGCATACGCGGAGTCATCGAGATTCCTCCGCAGACTCTCGAACGTCCATGTGGTCCCCCTCGGGGTGGACACCCGCAGATTCAGCCCGGGCCCCGCGGACGGCAGGGATGGGTACTTCCTCTTCGTGGGCAGGTTCCGCCGCTACAAGGGCATCCCCGTCCTCCTCGAAGCCTGGCGCGGCCTTCCGGGGCGGCGCCTCGTCATGGCGGGGAGCGGGCCTCTCTCGAAGGAGATCTCCGAGGCCGCATCGAGGGACGGTTCGCTCGTCGAGCTCGCAGGCGACGTCAGCGACGACAGGCTGGTGGAGCTGTACAGGGGGGCCAGGGCGCTCATCCTGCCGTCGACGGAACGCTCGGAGGCCTTCGGGCTCGTCCAGGTCGAGGCGATGGCGTGCGGAACCCCGGTGATCAGCACCGACATAGCCACAGGGGTCCCCTGGGTGAACAGGGACGGAGAGAGCGGTCTGACGGTGCGCGCCGGGGATCCGGGGGCCATACGCGAAGCCGTGGAGAAGCTCGATGACGACGCCCTGAGGGATGACCTGTCGGCCGGAGCCAGGTCCAGGGCCCTGACGCACTTCGACATGGAGAGGACCATGGACGAGCTCGAGAGGATCTGCAGGGATGCCGCAGGGATCTGAGGGAGGCGCGGGAAGGCCGTCCGTCCTCCTGCTGGTCATCGCGGGGACGGCGCTGGGTTTCGCCGAGAGCCTGCTCCCCAGACCGCTCCCGTTCCTCAAGCCGGGATTCGCGAACATCGCGGGCGTCCTGGCGGCGATCACCTTGGGAACGCGGGGAGCCTTGAGGGTGAACGCCACCAGGTGCCTTGCCGTGGCGCTGGCGACGGGCACCCTGGCGACTCCCTCGTTCGTCCTGTCCATGAGCAGCGCTCTTTCGTCGGCGTTGATGATGGGGTCATGCTCCCGGCTGGTGCCCGGGCGCCTGTCCATCACCGCCCTCTCGGTGGCAGGGAGCGCGGCCGGCATGGCCGCCCAGCTCATAGCCGCATGCGCCATACTCCCGGGCCTTCCCGTGCGGGCGCTCCTGCCGCCGGCCGCAGCGTGGGCCGTGTTTTCCGGTGCGATAGTCGGCATCGCCTCGGCATCCCTGATGAGGTCGGGTGTGATGGCGCGCCTGCAGGGCGGGCTTGTTCGGGAACCGGGCCAAGGATAGATTCGGGCTGTCGTCGGAGGCGAATTGCTCAACAAGAGACCACCCGGGTTCTGGATAGCGATGTCCCTGCTGGGGATGATGGCGGGTACGGCATTCGGCGAGGGCATGGCCCTGATCCTCCCTGACACGGCGACCACGCTCAGATCCTTCTTCGCCGGCTCGCTCGAGTTCTCGCTCGGACCATTCCGGCTCGACCTCGTGGTGATGAGATTCGCTCTCGAGGAGATAGCCTTCAGGGTCAACCTGATGAGCTTCCTCGGGCTGATACTGGTAGGTGTCCTCTACAGGTGGTTCTGACCCCGCCTGGAGGTGGGTATGTTCCGTCCTTCGCCCCTGGAGATAGGCCTGATAGTCGTGGCTCTGCTCCTGCTCTTCGGGGCGAAGCGGATACCCGACATCGCCAGATCCCTCGGCCAGGCCCTGAGGGAGTTCAAGAAGGGCATCCGTGACGGCATGGACGACAACCAGAGCCATCGCGGCTCCGGGCAGCCCGGGGGGGAGTGACGCTTGGCGACCGTCAGCTACAGCGCCCGCGAGATCGACTGCAAGATCGTCTACTGCGGTCCGGGGCTCTCCGGCAAGACGACGAACGTCAAGGTCATCCACGGAGAGGTTCCCGCCGACAACAGGGGCAAGCTCATCTCCCTCGCCGCCGGCAACGAGAGGACCCTGTTCTTCGACTTCCTCCCCCTCGATACCGGAACGATCAACGGTTTCAAGATCAGGCTCCATCTCTACAGCGTCCCGGGGCAGGCCATGTACTCCGACAGCAGGAGGCTGATCCTCCAGGGCGTTGACGGCATCGTATTCGTCGCCGACTCCCAGAGGGACAGGATGGAGGCCAACATCGCCTCCCTCAGGGATCTCAGGGACAATCTCAAGAACCAGAAGAGGAAGGGCGTCAGCCTGGTCCTACAGTGCAACAAGCGCGACCTGCCCGACATAGCCTCGGTGGAGGAGATCAGCGAGACTCTCGGGCTGAGCCGGATACCCGTCGTCGAAGCCGTGGCCTCGAAGGGCATCGGTGTCTTCGAGACCCTGCGCAAGGTGAGCCGCATGGTCATCACCAGGCTTCACCGGCAGTTCGAGGCCGACGAGGGAACGGCATGACGAACGACCCTGCTGTGCCTTATCCGGGCCAGGAGCATTCCGTCAGTCCGCACCGCGGATACGAAGAAGACAGGGGGATGGTCTGATGGACCTCTCAGAAGCTCTCGTCGATCTCCTCCTCGTCCGGCTCGGCAGGGAGGAGGAGAAGCAGCGCGTCCTGGAACTCCTCGTGTCCGAGCTGCACATGACCCGCGAGGAAGCCAGGGCTTCCGTCGACAAGGCCCCGCTCGTCCTGCTGGAGGCCGTGCCGATGGGCCGGGCCAGGGTCATACAGAACAGGCTGTATCCCTTCGTCGACCTGCTCCCGAGGATGGAGACCGTCGAGGACCAGCAGGAGGAGGCTCCCCAGGAACCGCCCCGGGTCCCGGAGGAGGAAGAGGATTTCGGGGAGCTGGATGAATCGGCTTCACACACCCCTCCCGCCCCCGTCAAGCACGAGGAGAAGCTTTCGGTCACCTCCGCCAGCGAGGAGGTCCTGTCCATCGAGCGCTGCCACGTCTGCGGCAGGACCCCCACGGGAGGGGAGAAGCTGGCGCCATGCCGCTCCTGCGCCGAGCTGACATGCCGCGACTGCTTCGACAGGATCGCCCATGTCTGCCAGAAATGCGCCGCGGACGGCAAGGTGGTGGATGCGCCCCTCGCGCGCACGACCTCGTCCAGACCCCAGTCCAGGCACGGCTCCGACCAGACCATGCAGACGGCACCGGCGTCGTCGGGCAGGGGCGGATCCAGGAACATCGCGTACGTAGCGGCTGGAGTGGCCGTGCTGGGGCTGCTCGCGGCCTTCTATCTCCTCGACCCGCTCGGGCTGTTCCACGCCGTCCCCCCGGATGCGGAACCGGCCGATTCCACCGAAGTGGCGCCTCTCGACACCATGCCTGCCGACACGCTGACCCTGCCGCCCGATTCGACGGCCATCCAGGGTCCGGACAATCCCGGCGACGAAGACATCCTGTCATCCCTGTCCGGCCTTCCGCTCCCCCCGGGAGTCGACTCCATAACAGACGCTCCGGCCGTGCCCCTCGAGACCCAGGCGCCGTCCGGGATCGATGTCATGGCCGAAGCGGGGGAGATGCTCGAAGGCGACCTGGCCAGGATCGCAGCTTCGATCCCGGTCACCGTGGACAGGTTCGCGGTCTTCAGGATGCCCGACAGCACGGTCGTCGCCGCGGTGACAATCCTGCACCCGGTCGAGGACACCTACAGGTACGCGCTCCTGAGGGCGCTGACGGCATGGCTGGGCGAGGGCCCCGTCGACGAGCTCGTCTTCTATTACAGCGAAAGCGAGTACTACCCGGTGAGGACGGTGTCCTTCGTCAGGGCGAGCTTCCCGACGGTGTCGGCCTGCATGGGCCCCGTCGACTTCCAGAACTGCGCCGGGACCACGAACCAGGAGGTCTGGAACATCCTCTCGGGTCCCCTGCAGGACTGGATGGCCCGCTACTGAGCCGCCAACCCGCACCCCGCCGTCGAACAGACAGTGACGGAACCGAGATGAGCGCAAGAAGCCTCGTCATAATTGAATCTCCCGCCAAGGCCCGGACGCTCAGGGGATACCTGGGCGGTGACTTCGAGATCGTCGCCTCCATGGGCCATGTCCGCGACCTGCCCAGGCAGCGCCTGGGTGTTTCCACTGACTCCGGCTTCAAGCCCCAGTACACGATCCTGCCGGAGAAGAGGTCGACGATCGATGACCTCAGAAGGATCGCGAAGAAGTACGACACCATCTATCTCGCAGCCGACCCCGACAGGGAGGGCGAAGCCATCTGCTGGCACCTCTCCGAGCTGCTGAAGAGGGATGGCGTGAAGTTCAAGAGGCTGAAGTTCAACGAGATAACGAAGGACGCCGTGCTGGGTTCCCTGAAGAAGGCCGGCGAGATCGACATGGACCTCGTCGATGCCCAGCAGGCCAGGCGCGTGATGGACCGCCTGGTGGGATACAGGATCAGCCCCTATCTCTGGCGGGCGATAAGCTCGGGGCTCAGCGCAGGCAGGGTCCAGTCCGTCGCGCTCAGACTCGTACAGGAGAGGGAGGATCAGATCTCCTCCTTCGTCCCCGTGGAGTACTGGCCCGTGAAGGCGCGCTTCGGACAGGGAGGGGAGGAGGTCTCCACCACGCTCGTCCGGATCGCGGGAAAGCGGGCCGACGGCGACAGGCACGCGCCCGGATCCAGGGAGGAGGTCGACCTGCTCCTCCCGGGGATCAGGGCCGAATCGTGGATGCTCTCCTCGATCGAACGCAGGGAGGCCACTCTCAGGCCGCTCCCTCCGTTCATCACGAGCACCCTCCAGCAAAGTGCATCCAGCACGCTCGGACTCTCTCCCTCCAGGACCATGTCCCTGGCCCAGGAGCTGTACGAGGGCATGGACATCGGTGGAGAGCACTCGGGCCTGATCACGTACATGAGGACCGATTCGGTCAGGATAGCCCCGGAGGCGCAGCAGGCCGCCAGGGAATTCCTGGAGGCCGCCTTCGGTCCCGGCATGCTCCCTCCCTCGCCGAGGAGGTTCAGGAGTTCGTCCGGCTCCCAGGACGCGCACGAGGCCATAAGACCCACCGATCCCGCCAGGACCCCTGAGATGCTCAAGGGCAGGATCCCGGACCAGCATCTCAGGCTCTACGGCCTGATCTGGAGGCGTTTCACAGCCTCGCAGGCCTCCGACGCCATTGTCGACCGCACAGTGGTGACGTTCACGGGAGGCGTCTACGAGTTCCGGGCTACGGGAGAAGCGCTGAGATCGAGAGGTTTCCTCACGATAGACCCCGGCCAGGCATCGATAGAGTCGCCGATGCCCGGCTCCCTCGCCGAAGGCCGGGCCGAACTCCTCGAAGTGACGGCCGAACAGTGCTTCACGAAGCCTCCGTCCAGGTTCACCGAGGCAGGGCTGGTGGCCGAGATGAAGAAGCTCGGGATAGGCCGCCCGTCGACCTATGTGAGCATCATAGACACCATCAGGAAGAGGAGCTACGTGGTGCTCAGCGAGAAGAGGCTCAGGCCCACCGAACTCGGCACCGCGACGGTGCGGCTCCTCGTGGACCTCTTCCCGGCAATCTTCGAGACATCGTTCACGGCGTCCATGGAGGAGATGCTCGACAGCGTCGCTTCCGGCGGCACGAGCTACGAAGAGGCGGTCTCACGGCTCCAGGAGCCCCTGGAGCAGTCCCTGAAATCGGCTGTCGAGAACCTGGGGCGGGTGCGGAGCGAGCTCTCGCGCCAGACCGGCGAGAAGTGCCCCCAGTGCGGTTCGCCTCTGCTCCTGAAGCCCGGCAGGTTCGGCAGCTACCTCTCGTGCTCGGACTATCCCTCGTGCAGGTTCAGGAAGTCGGCCGAAACGGCGGTCGACAGCGGGAGGAAGTGCCCTGAATGCGGCTCCCCGCTCGTGTTCCGGACCGGCAGGTTCGGGAGGTACCTGGGCTGTTCCGGGGCGGCATGCCGTCACACCGAACCGGCCCCCACCGGAGTGGCCTGCCCCGAGGAGGGATGCAGCGGCGAGCTGGTCGAGCGCAGGTCGAAGAAAGGGCGCATCTTCTATTCCTGCAGCCGTTTCCCCGAGTGCAGGCACGCCTCGTGGAGGAAGCCGGTGGCTCGCAGGTGCGAGAGATGCGGCTTCCCGTACCTCGAGGAGACAGCGAAGGGGCTGATGTGTCCGAGCTGCCGGAAGCCGGCCGGGAACTCCTAGCTGCCTTCTCCTCCTGGCTCACCGGCGCCAGGGGTCTGTCCGCCCGGACGGCATCCTCGTACATCTCGGACCTCCGGAAGTTCCTCGACTTCTGCGAAGGAACCCCGAGGTTCGATTCGGATACACTCAGAGCGTTCGTGAGGGGCGAATCGGAGCGAGGGCTCTCCCCGAGGTCGGTTTCCCGGGAGATCTCCGCTCTCAGGGCCCTCGAGGGCTGGCTCGAACTCAGCGGCGGGTCGGAGGGTTCGCAGGCTTCGAGACTGCCGATGCCGAAGGCCCCGCGCAGACTGCCGGGATTCCTGGGTGTCTCGGAAGTGATGTCCGTACTCGAGTCCTACGACACGTCCACGGCGACGGGCATGAGGGACAGGGCGGTCGTGGAGCTCCTGTACGGCTCGGGCGCAAGGGTCTCGGAGGCTTCCGCCGCAAGGCTCGAGGATCTCGACCTCGAGCGCTGCATGCTGCGGATCGTCTCCGGCAAGGGGGGAAGGGACAGGATCGTGCCTGTGGCGGAAATGTCGGTAGCAGTCATATCTTCCTGGCTGTCCGTCAGACCGTCGTTCACCAGGAGGGACCCCGGGTCGCCCTGGCTCTTCGTGAGCAGGAACGGCAGGAGGCTCGATCCCAGGGACATAAGGAGGATAGTCGCCAAAGGGCTCTGCGGCGCATCCAGGACACTGGGTGCGACCCCTCACACGTTCAGGCACAGCTTCGCCACCCACCTTCTCGACAACGGGGCGGACCTGAGGGCGGTGCAGGAGATGCTGGGGCATGCCAGCCTCTCCACGACGCAGATATACACACACCTTACCGGGGACAGGCTCAGGGAAGTCTACAGAAGGGCGCACCCCAGGGGAGAGGACGAGGGATGAGTCAGGGCGCAGGCCACACGGATCCCGTGTGCAGGACGGTTCCGACCGACCGCTGGTTCGCTGCGGCTGCCGGGATCATCGTCGGTCTGGTCTATCTGCTGACCATGGCCAGGACCGTCAGCTTCTGGGACAGCGGCGAGTACATCGCCTGCTCCTGGATCGCCGGGATACCGCACCCGCCATGCGTCCCGCTCTTCGTTCTCCTGGGCAGGTTCTTCACGCTGCTGTTCGGATTCATCCCTGACATCGCCACCAGGACGAACCTCATGTGCGTGATCGCCGGAGCCGTCTCGATGGCTCTCCTGGCCAGGCTCACCCAGCGCTGGTCCGTCAGGATGGGGCTTTCGCCCTCCTTCTACAGGCCGGTGTCCGTGGCAGCGGCCCTGCTCGCCGGTTTCAGCTTCACGGTATGGCAGAACAACAACGCGATGGAGACCTACGCCATCTCCCAGTGCATCGCGGTGACAGCCATCTGGGTCTTCGACATCTGGATCGTACGCACGGAGGAGTCGCGCCCGGCCGACAGGCAGCTCTATCTCGTCCTCTATCTCCTCACCATGGCCGTCGGGGTGCATCTGGCGGCCCTGATCGCCGTGCCCGGCATCGCCGTGATCTATGCCCTGTCCGCCGCGAAGGGCAGGTCGGCTCTCTGGAGGAGCCCTCGATTCCTGGCGACGGCGCTGGGCCTGATGGTCCTGGCCTTCAGCGTGCACCTCTACATGCCCCTGAGGGCCGTCCAGAGGCCCGAGATCAACGAGACCGACCCCTCGAACTGGCCCGCCTTCAGATCCGCGCTCGCCAGGGAGCAGTACGGCCAGGTCTCCGTCTTCGACAGGAAGGGCCCGGTGCCCGAGCAGATCGCCCAGTACTTCAGATACCTCTCATGGCAGTCCGGCCTGCCGCAGTCGTGGGACAGGATGCTGGGCGCCGCCGGCACCCCGCTGTTCTTCGCGATCAGGTTCGCCGTCACGATCTCGGCCCTCTGGGGGTGCGTGCTCCTGTGGCGGCGGAACCGCCGCATCCTGCTCTATGTCGGTACGATCTTCCTGATGGCAAGCGTGTTCTTCATCTTCTACCTCAACTTCAAGACCGGTCCGATCGCATCCTCCACAGGAGAGGTGCGCGAGAGGGACTACTTCTACGCGGATTCCTTCGCCCTCTTCGCGGTCTTCGCGGCATTCGGCGCGGGAGCCTTCCTCAGGACGGCCACGCGCAGGGACGAAGCCGCATGGGCCGTGATGCTCCTGCCCGTCGCCAGCCTGGCGGGGAACTACTTCATGTGCGACCGCTCCCGGGACGTCGTGGCGCGCGACTACGGCATCAACCTCCTCGAATCGTGCTCCGAGGGGGCCGTTCTCATAACCAACGGCGACAACGACACCTTCCCCCTCTGGTTCGCGCAGTCCGTCCTCGGGGTGAGGAGGGACGTCATCGTCAGCAACCTCAGCCTGATGAACACGGACTGGTACCTTTACCAGCTCCTCGACCGCGACCCTGCGCTCATCCCCTTCGGGGATCTCGGCCTGGTGGACTCGATGCGCCCCGTGTTCATCTGGGGGCCGCACTACTTCCATGTCACGAACGACGGCATGCCTCTCCTCTCGGAGACCGACAGCGGGATACTCCGGTCCGTGTTCCCGCAGGCCTGGCCATGGGCGATCCGGCGCGGCGACTTCGCGCTCGCGCTGCCGAGCGAATCCTACGGTGTCCAGGGCTCGATCGGGATGCAGGACCTCGTGATGCTGTCGATGGTGGCGCGGAGGGACGTCCACGGGCGCGATGTCTATCTTGCGGGAACCGTCGCCGAGGACAGCAGGATCTACGTCGAACCCTACCTGATCATGGAGGGGATCGCCTTCAGGGTCGGTGACGAACCCGGCACCGGCATGGTGGACGTGGGCCGGAGCTGGCGCCTGATGGATTCGTACCGTTTCGAGGGTCTGGACGATCCTGGCATCTTCAAGGACGACCAGGCCGTGCTGCTTGCCAGGAACTACGTGCTGGCCTACCACAGGCTCGTGGACGCGCACTACGACGGGGGCTCGGCGGACAGCGCCGGGATCGCCCTCGCACGAGCCGAGTCACTCTTCGTGGCCATGCCTTCGGAATGGATGCAGTTCCTCCCCACGCACGCCCTTCTGGCGGCAAGGCTCGTCGACGGCGTCCAGGGATGCGATTCGGCCGCGGCGTACATCCTCTCGGCCGCGGACCGCCTGGCCGGCTTCGCCTCTGCCCGTTCGGACTCCAGGCTCTCACAGACCGCCGTCCTCCTCGGACAGGTGGCCATCGACTACGACAGGGAGGGCCAGCTCGAGAGGGTGGTCGACTCGCTCCAGCCCGGCACGGCTGCCAACGTCTGGCTGCAGGTGGAGGTGGACCTCCACTTCGGGAACCACATAGGGGCGTGGAACGCTCTGAGGGGCTACGAGGAGACCAACCCGGGCGATCCGACGACCGACTTCCTGAGATCCGAGATGGATGCCTATCTGGAAACCACGGACCGCATGGACAGGTTCGACCTCCAGAACAGCGCCGTCTCGACGATAGTGCAGGCTGGCGACACCGCACGCGTCAGCGACGCCCTGGATGCGATGATCTCCTTCCTCGCCGCCGGGGAGGCCGGTTCGGCCTACGCGTGCGGAGCGTACTACTCGGCGGCGCTCGGGGAACCCGGAGCGGAATCCCTCCTGTCCGGCTTCGCCGCTTCGATCGCGGATGATCCGGCGGGCGCGGAGGCTCTGGGGGAGTGGTTCACGCTCGAGTCGGTCAGGACGTCCCCCGGGATCCTGGCCTGGGAGTGCGCGCGCCTGGGCGAGAATGCCCTGTGCTATGCGGCACTCGCCAGGACGGATGCCACGGAGGAGACTCTGGGGAGGATGCTGGCCGACCCCGCTGCATACGCCCGCGGGATGGCCGCGCCAGCCCTCTGAAGATACGCCGGGCGGCGGATTGAGTGGTCCTGATGCGCCGGGACTTGCACCGGGGGCCGGCAATCGGTAGTTTCTGTCCGGTCAGTCGGCCATGAAGCCGCGGGAGCTCGAATGCACAGATCCGGCAGCGAGGTAGCCTACAAGATCGTCTTCTACGGCCCGGGGCTCTCCGGCAAGACGACCAATCTCAGGCGGATCCGCGACCTGATCGCCCCGGAGAACAGGGGCCGGCTGGTGACCCTCTGCACACGCGGCGAGAGAACCGTGTTCTTCGACTTCCTCCCTGTCGACTTCGCCTGGGTGAAGGGCGCGAACGTGAGGCTCCACCTCTACTCCGTGCCCGGCCAGGCGTACTATGCCCTGAGCAGGAGGGTGATCCTCGACGGCCTGGACGGTCTCGTGTTCGTCGCGGACAGCCAGATGGAACGCATGGACGCCAATGTGGACACCCTGGACGACCTCGAGCAGAACCTCCAGAGCTTCAGCCTCAACCTCTCCATGATCCCTGTCGTCCTCCAGTACAACAAGAGGGATCTCCCGGGCATCGCCCCCGTCGACATGATGGACAGGCTCCTGAACAGGCACGGCTGGCCCGTGGTCGAAGCCGTGGCCCTCGGAGGTGGCGGGCCGGCCGAGACCCTCAAGCTCATTGCGGCTATGATGGCGCGGCGCCATGCCCGCCTGTCGTGACCATCCGCTCGGGAGGGCGCTCTCTCTTCCCATCCTGACGGCGGCGGCCCTGATGGCCGCCTTCCTCCTCAGGTCGTGGTTCTCGTCGGTGATCCTTCCCCCTCCGCCCCGCATGCAGGGCGAGACCACCCAGTCGTACCGATACGCCTCGATGGTGTCCGAAGGCCGGGCGATCCCCGCGCTGGACACGCTCGTGATGCACCCGTCGGGAATGCTCACCTCCGAGAACTCCATCTTCGAGGAGTACATCGCCGGAGGGCTCCACCGCGCCCTGTTCCCCGGCACGGACTTCCAGGCCTTCCTCAGGGTGTTCTGCCTCGCATTCCCGCTTCTGGGAATGGTCGCCATCCTGCTGTGGTTCCGGGAGGCCGGCCTCGGCGGGAGCCGGGCGGCGATGGCCGCGCTCGCATACGGTTTCCTGCTCCCGGCGATGCTCCGGGCCAGGGGGGAGTCGTTCTACAGGGAGACCGTCGCCGTCCCCGTCATCCTCTTCCTGTGCTGGTCGGTCGAGAGGTCGACGAGGTCTACCTCGACCCGGGCCAGCCTGGTCCCCTCGGCAGTTTCGGCCATCCTCCTGTCGGCCGCCGCGGCGTCGTGGAAGGCGTCGGGCTTCGTGTGCGCGGCGATCCTCTTCTACATCCTGGTTCTCCACATCGGGAGGAAGCTGCCCCTTCCCGCGGTGGCCCTGCCGGCAGTCGCGCAGATAGCTTCCGCGCTGCTCATCCCGCACATGCGCGCCGAGGGAGCCATCCTGTCGCCCGCATCCGTAGTGGCCTTCGCCCTGCTCGTCTCCACGGTCGCGAGGGTGACCGCACTGCCCGTGCTCGCGGCGGCTGCATCCGCGATGGTGGCCCTGTTCGGGTTCAACGACGCGACGGCGCACGTCGGGGCGATGATCCTTGCCAAGTTCAGGTTCCTCTTCCTGCACCCCGGGGATCCCCTTCAGCTCCCGCCGGATGCCAGGCTGTTCTGGGTAGGAGGGTACGAGACCCCTCCCGTCGGCGAGATACTGCTCCTTTTCGGCCCGCTGATCGTCTTCGCCCTCTTCGGTGCCCGCAGGCTCTGGCAGCGGGGGCCGTCGCTGCTGCGCTGGGCGGTCCCCGCGGCACTCGCGGCCTACATGATGATGGACAGGCTCCATGTGCTCCTCGCCCCCGTCCTTCTGGCGCCAGCCGTCGAAACCCTGAGGACGAGGTGGAGGTATCCCGTGTTCGGGGCGATCCTGGCGCTGCAGTCGGTCTTCGTGCTCCCCTATTCAGGCATTCTGGAGGGCGCCGGGCTCCATTTCGGACAGCAGGCCTCCCTGCTCGGCGAGGAGGAGCTCTCGGACCTCGTCGCGTGGGCCGACTCCTCCACCGATGCCGACGAGGCATTCCTCTCCTACTGGCACATCTCCGGCTTCATCTCGGCGTACGCCGGGAGGCCGGTCGTGACGCACACCTTCTTCGAGAACGCATCCAACCGGAGGAACATCGAGGAGTTCGCAGTGCGGGTCTTCCAGCCCGAGGACAGCCTGACTGCATTCATGCGGAGAACAGGTTCAGAGTACGTGGTCCATCAGGCCGACTTCCTCCTCGACCAGGGTCCGGCGGGCCTGCTCTACCTGGCGGGGCTGACATCCCCGCCCGAGAACTCCGCGGCCCTCCTGATGCAGTACGAACCGGACGGTCTGTCGGAGCTCCGCCTGGTGTTCCAGGGCCCCTCGCTGAGGGTCTTCTCCCTTCCGTCAGGGTCGGCCGCGACATCCCCGGCCCGCTCGGGGCTCCTGTTCGACGCCAGGTTCACGGATCTCTTCGGAGACTATCGGAAGGCCGCGGAGGCGCTGTCCGACCCCCTGGGGACCGCCCGCTCCCTGGCCCTCGCCGGACGGGACAACAGGTCGCCGGAACTGCTCTCCGCCGCTCTCGTACTGGTATGCGACGACGGCGGTGACCTGGACGCAGCCACCGGCATCATGCAGGAACTCGTCGGGCTCCATCTGGACGGGCTGTATCCCATCGAAGGGATAGCGGCCGACTTCCACGCCTACCTGTCGTCATTCGGCCCCGATCCCGAGCTGCGGCTCGACCTCGCCAGGCTCTATCTCGCCGCGGGCATGGAGGACGAGGCTTCGTCGGAGGTCAGGGCGGCCCTGGAGGAGGATCCGGGTCTGGCCGGATCGGGGAACGCGGCCGATCTGCTCCGGCTCGCCGAGCGGGGAATGGAATGAAGTTCACCAAGCTCACCGGCGCAGGCAACGATTTCATAGCCGTGGACAACAGGGACGGCTCCCTGGGCCCGTTCCTGACGCAGCCCCGGATCGCAGGTCTCTGCAGGCGGGCGCTCTCGGTCGGGGCCGACGGCATGCTCGAACTCAGGGAGTCCCGCACCTCCGACTACCGGATGGTCTACTACAACAGCGACGGGGGCCGGGCCTCCATGTGCGGGAACGGAGGCCGCTGCATCGCCCGTTTCGCCGTCATGAGGGGCGCCGCCGGACCCGTGCAGACTTTCGAGAGCGACGCCGGAACGCACCGGGCCGAAGTGAGGCCGGGCGGGACGGTGAGGCTCTGGTTCACCGCCCCGGTCGCTCTCTCCGGGAGTCTGTCGCTCGCTGCTCCCGGACCCGGCGGAGTCGCGGCGACCCTGGAGGCATCCCTCGAGGACACCGGGGTGCCCCACCTCGTGGTCTTCAGGGATGATCTCTACGACGGCCTGTTCGAGTCCTCCGCCGCGACCCTGAGGCGGGCCCCCGAAACCGGGCCGGCAGGGGCGAACGTGGACTTCGCATGCGTCGAGACACCCGGATCGATGCGGATCAGGACATGGGAGAGGGGCGTGGAGGGCGAGACCCTGGCCTGCGGCACGGGAGCGGTCGCTGCGGTCTTCGCGGGTCTTCGCTGCGGGCGTGTCTCCCTGCCCTGCACGGTGCATCCTCCGGGAGGATCTCCTCTCGAAGTCGGCATGGATGATGCAGGGTGGTGGCTCGAGGGTGAAGCCAGGCCCGTCTACGAGGGCGAAACCCTGGAGCCCCTCTCTTGAACGGGCTTGACGCCGGGAGCTCCTTCGCCTATTCAATTCCCCCGTCCGGAGCGGGCATAGCTCAGTTGGTAGAGTGTCAGCCTCCCATGCTGAAAGTCGCGGGTTCGAATCCCGTTGCCCGCTCCAGGATCCCCTTCGGATTGATCGCCATGCTGCTATGCGCAGGCGCCTCCGCCGACACCGCGACATGGCAGCTCAGGGCGGGCATGATCCCCCGGACGGGTTCCGCTGCGGCCGCATCCCTCGTCTCCCTCGTCGTGATGGACCAGGGAGGCTTCGATGCGCTTTCGGGCATGTCGTCCACATACTCCACGCCTACATCCGCGGAGATAGCCACGGAGGGGATCACGGCCGAGGAGCGCCTGCGGGACAGGCTCAGGGCAGGCGACAGGACGGCCCTCATGCCCCTCGTTCTGGTCCTGGTCGCCGGCGGAGAGCCCGGAAGGGCGTCGGCCTGCCTCGAAGGCCGCGGCGCCAGGATCCCGGCCAACAGGCGGGATCTGGCCATGGCCGCCTCGTGGTACGGGCGCTATTCCCTTCATCCCTATCTCGCCATGCTGCCCGAACCCCCTCCGGACCTCGAAGGTGACGACGCCGCCCAGTCCATCGCGGCGGTGCTGGCCGCCGGATGGATGGTCCTGCCCCCCGACGGGCTGTTCCATCCCGAAGCGTTCCCCTCGCCCGTGGACATGGCCTGCATCTCGGAGGCCTTCCCGTCGGGGAGCTTCCCCCATGACGGCATCATCTGGCTCGACGAGATCGATCCGTTCTTCAGGAGGACCGATGAGGCAGCAGGGCGCTGAGGCCTTCCCGCCGGATTCCCAGGCGGTGCGCTGGCCGCCCGTCGTCCCCGCCCTGGTCACCGGCCTGCGGATGCTGGCCGCCATCTGGGTCGGCGCCATGGCATACTATGGGATCGAACCGCTGGCCCTGTTCTGGATAGTGCTCGGGGCGGCAGCCACCGACTACCTCGACGGGTGGACCGCCCGCAGGCTCCGCAGGTCTTCCTTCGAGGGGAAGGTACTCGACTTCGTAGCCGACAAGATATTCCTGTCCGTGACCCTGCTGGTGATGGCCAGGGCGGGATGGGTGGACACACTCGCGGCGGCTGCCCTGTCGGGGTACCACCTGCTGGTGCTCGCGGCCACCACGGTGGTCTCCTGGGGCGTGGGCAAGCCGCTCGTCGTCATCCCGACCAGCGAGAAGCTCGTGGTGATCCTGAGCTTCGTCCTTGCCGCGAGTGCCGCCGGATCGGCCGCCCTTCCGGGAAAGGCCGTATACTCCACCATTGCCGGAACCGCCGAGTTCCTGGCGCTGGCTTCGACCCTGTTCGGGGCGGCCGGCTATCTGAGGCTCATCAGACGGCTGCTCGCGAGGTACGCGAAATGACGCTCCTCATTACTGCCGCTCTGTTCTGCGGAATTCTCGATGATGCGCGGGAGCTGGAGACCGCAGGCAGGCTGTGGGAGGCGGGGGTCCTCTACGAGCAGGCGGGCAGTGCCGCGGGGGAATGCCGTGTCCTTTGCACGCTCCTCGAGGAAGCTCTCTATGCCGGCCATTCCGGAAGGGCCCACATGCTGCTGTGCGATCTGGAGCGGATCGCCGGCACGGACTCCCTCCGGGGCGAGTTCGACTACTGGTATGCCAGGCTCGCATGGACGGCCGGGCTGGACAGCATGGCCGTCGCGGGGCTCGAATCGGTGCAGGGGGATCCCTGGCTGGTCCACAGGGCCAGAGGAACGGCCCTCCTCTACAGGGGCCTCCCGGGCGATGCAGCCTCGGAGTTCGCCGAGGCGATCGACTGCGCCACCACGGTGAGGAGATCCTACTACGCGGCGCTCGACCTCTCGTTCGCGACACTCTCCGCAGGCAGGGATGACGACGCCGTGGCGCAGGCGGAGTTCCTCGCCCGGGCCTTCCCCTCGGAGGGGCTTCCCAGGATCCAGGAGGCGCTATGCTCCTGGAGGGCCGGAGGAACCTCGAGATCCTTGCTCCTGCTGGATTCCCTGGCGGGCTCGCCGGAGGCGTCGATCGCCGTCAGGGACATGGCGCGCAGGCTTCTGGAGGATCTGGAATGAGGCTGCCCGGTTTCCTCACGGGACGAAGACCGGCTCCGAAGGAACTCATGATACATCTCCCCGACGACCTGCTGTCACCGGAGGGGATCGCCATCCTGGCGGGATCCACGGGGTTCGACTCGTGGGCTGCGCTTTTCCTGGCCAATTCCGTGGCGCGCTCGCTCCCCGGCACGGCCATCGAGATGATCCTGCCCGCGGAGGATGTCGACGTGCCGTCCCTGCTGGACGTGCCCCCGGCCGTGACCGTCTACGTCCCGGGCAGGGGAGGACGCGGGTCCTTCACCGACGTGCTCCCCGACGCCAGGATAGTCCTGGTGGTGTCGGAGTTTCCCGACAGCGCCATCAGGCCGATCGCGAAGAGGTTCCGTGACGCGATCCGCATCTACACGAGGCCCGACGAGGATGCCAACCTCGTCTTCAACCTGAAGGCCATGCCGGTTCCGGCGAGGATGTACGAGCTGTCCAAGCTGCTCGGGGCCAGCCCGGACACTTCGTGGAGGCCTTCCATGCCCCGGGGCGAGATGGCTCAGGCCGCCTCCCTGCTGTCGCCGGTATCGGGCTCCGTGCTGCCCTACATGGCTTCCACCTTGCGAGTCGCGGACATCCTGAGGAGGCACGGCGCCGAGCTGCCCATGAGGATCGTCTCGATGGACTCGAAGGAGGGACCCGTGGCCGGACAGCCCCCGTCGGTGAAGGCCGCCGTCATCGCCGGGGCGACGGTGGTGGCCACGGACGATCCGGTCCACTGGGCCCAGGCATCGGCCATGGGCGTGCCGGTTGTTGGCCTGGACAGGAAGTCCGCCTTCCCGAACTGGGGACGTCCTCCCGCCGGGGATGCGCAGGGTCTGGCCGACGCATGGGCCGAACTCCTGAGGACCGGCTGGTGATCCGTGCTCCTGGTCAGAGTCCCCAACTGGCTTGGTGATCTCGTGATGAGCATGGAGGCCCTGTCCGGCCTGTCGAGGAGTCCCGGAGGCATGGGGTTCTGGGCGCACGGCAGGATTTCGGGCCTCCTTCCCGTGATGTTCCCGGGCGTCCCCGTCATCGATTCGCGATCCCTGCCTCGCCGTGGAGACTATTCGCGCCTGCTGCTCCTCACCGACTCCTTCAGATCGGCCTGGATGGGATTCAGATCGGGCATCCCGGAGAGGATCGGCCATGCCGGGCAGATGAGGGACCTCCTCCTGTCGAGGCGCATTGTCCCTCCCGCCGGCAGAGGGCACCACCACAGCCTGGACTTCGAGCGTCTGGCCCGCGAGGCCGGTTCCGAGCCCGCACCGGTGGAGATACCTGACCTCGAGCCGGGTTCGCCTCCGCACATCGCAGTCTTCCCCGGAGCGGCGTTCGGACCGGCCAAGAGGTGGCACGGCTTTGCCGAAGCCGCCCGGATCGTCTCGTCCCGCACCGGGCTCCCGGCGGTGTTCTACGGCAGCGCCGGGGAGGCCCCCCTGCTCTCGGAGATCTGCAGCGCCTCGGGCGGCGGAGCCCGGACTGCGGCCGGCCTCTCCTATCCGCTGTTGTGCGCGGCGCTCGCAGGCTCGCGCACAGCCATCGGCAACGATTCCGGAGGGATGCACCTCGCAGCACTCCTGGGAGTCCCGTCCGTCGTGGTG
Source organism: Candidatus Fermentibacter sp. (assembly GCA_030373045.1). Lineage (NCBI taxonomy): Bacteria > Pseudomonadati > Candidatus Fermentibacterota > Candidatus Fermentibacteria > Candidatus Fermentibacterales > Candidatus Fermentibacteraceae > Candidatus Fermentibacter > Candidatus Fermentibacter sp. Next base: position 59,635 of record JAUCPW010000009.1, on the reverse strand, counting down.
TTCGGTTCGACCTCCCCGGCGTGGACGGCCCCATCCGGGAGGAGAGTGACGACGGTGCGTGCGGCCGGATACGCATGTTCGCCATGCTTCCGGAAACGCTGCCCCGAAGGCGGCGCTCCGCCCTGCCTCGGATCGATCACGGTCGAGGAGGTGGCGAACGCCGCCTCGGCGATGCTCGGGACCGGCCCGTGAAGCTCCTTCTGGTCGACAGCATGGGCATGCTCTACCGGGGCCACTTCGCCATGTCGCGCAATCCTCTTCGGGCACCCGACGGGATGGTGACGAGCGGGCTCCACCATCTCCTGACCGAGACGATCACGCTGCTCGCCCGGCTCTCGCCGGATGCCGCCGCCGCCGCCTTCGACTCGCACGAACCGGGCTTCAGGAACGAGCTCTTCCCGGAGTACAAGGCCAACCGCCCCGAAACCCCCGCGGAGCTGGTCGACCAGGCGCTGGCGGCTCCCGCCCTCCTGCGGGCCCTGGGCATCAGCACGCTGGAGGAACCCGGCTGGGAGGCCGACGACCTCATCGCATCGGCAGCAAGGGGCGCGGAGGCATCCGGCTGGGACGTGATCGTACTCTCGGCCGACAAGGACCTCCTCCAGCTCGTTTCCGACAGGGTGTCGGTCATCAGGCCGGGGCGCCCCGGAAAGCCACAGGAGACCGTCGGTCCCGACCGGGTCGAGGAGGTCGCCGGTGCTCCGCCGGCGCACATAGCCGACCTCCTGGCCCTCGCGGGGGACTCCTCCGACAACGTGCCCGGAGCCAGGGGGGTGGGACCGAAGACCGCGTCCATGCTGGTGAGGGAATTCGGCTCGATCGAGGACATCTATGCGCATCTGGATTCCGTGGAGCCCGGGTCGCTGAGACGGAAGCTCCTCGAATCGAGGGACTCGGTTGCGATGAGCCTGGAACTGGTCAGGCTCAGATACGACGCCCCGGGCACCGGTGACCCCTCCTCGTTCCTGCTGCGCCCGCCGGGTGCGGAATCGGCCCCCGTCCTGGAACGCTTCGGCATGAGGGCGCTAGCGGCGAAACTCGGGCTGCGGTCCGCGCCGGGAGAGCCTTCCCCGACCTCCCCGGGCATGGAGGAGCCGCGGGTGGAACCCTCCGGTGACGCCGCCGGGCTCATCCGCCTCCTCTCGGAAGGATCGACCCCCTTCGTGGAGTTCTCCCCGGCGCCATCCATCCACCGCGCGCCAGGCGAAATCGCGGTCTCGGGCGACGGGGAGGGGGAGGACTGGTTCTTCGAGACAGCCGGGGAGGAGACGCCTCCCGCCGGGATCGCAGCGATACTCGGCTCGGGGCGCTTTCTCTGCCGCGACTCCAAGAGCTTCCTGCACGCGGCATGGAGCATGGGTGTCCGCCCGGAACCCCCCGCCGGCGACCTCGGTCTTGCTGCCTACGTCCTCGATCCCGGGTCACCCGGAGACTCCGCCGGCGGGCACGCCCGGGCTTCCTGCAGCTCGGCGCGCCTCGGCCTCCGAACCCTCAGGACCCTGGAGGACCGGATCTCCAGCGATCCATCCCTTTCGAGCATCTATCGCGACCTGGAACTCCCGCTCTCGGCCGTTCTCGCGGGGATGGAACGGCGGGGAGTCTCCCTGGACACGGCGAACCTCGCGGAGATGAGGAAGGGCCTGCTCTCGGAACTCGAAGGGATCGAGGCGGAAGCCTCGAAGCTCATCGGCACCCGGGTCAACCTGCGGAGCCCCGCCCAGATATCGGCCATCCTCTTCGACAGGCTGGGCCTCCCCAGGCTCGGGAAGACCGGCAGGGGGGCGGACTCCTCGGACGGTACGGTGCTCCAGAACCTTGCAGGAGCGCATCCCTTCGTGGGTATCGTTTCGGAACACAGGGAGGTTTCCAAGCTCCTCTCGACATACGTCGACAGGCTGCCTTCGTTCGTCTCGCCCGACACCGGGCTCGTGCACACCTCCTTCAACCAGGCCGTCACGGCCACCGGGAGGCTGAGCTCCAGCGACCCGAACCTCCAGAACATCCCGATCCGCACCGAGAGGGGAAGGACCCTCAGGAAGTGCTTCAGGGCCCCCGGGCGCGGGGAAGTGCTGGTGAGTGCGGACTATTCACAGATCGAACTCAGGCTCCTGGCCCACCTGGCCGGCGAAGGGCGGCTGAGGCAGGCCTACATGGAGGATGCCGACATCCATGCCATGACCGCCCTGGCCGTTTTCGGCTCGTCCGGTCCCGAGCAGAGGCGCAGGGCGAAGGAGGTCAACTTCTCGATAGTCTACGGCGTCAGCGCCCACGGGCTGGCGCAGAGGCTGGGCCTGGACAGGTCCTCGGCGGCGGTGATAATCAACCGGTACTTCGACGCCTATCCGGAGATCGACTCGTTCCTCAGGGCCTGCATATCCACGGCGGAGTCGACTGGGGAGACGAGGACGATACTCGGCAGGAGGAGGTCGTTCGCCGGCCTGGCGGCTGCGAAGGGTACGGCCAGGAAGGCCATGGAGAGGATGGCGGTGAACACGACCGTCCAGGGTTCGGCTGCCGACCTGATGAAGCTGGCCATGCTGCGGGCCGCGAAGCGCCTCGGGGACGAGGTGCCGGGGTCGGGGCTGGTCCTGCAGGTCCACGACGAGATGGTGGCATCCTGCCCCGGGGACCTGGCCGGCAGGGTGGCCCTGATCCTGAAGGAGTCCATGGAGGGCGCCATGGATCTCGAAGTACCTCTCAGGGCCGAGACGGGCTGGGGTGCGGACTGGCTGGCCGCCCATGCCTGAAGGGGTGAAGACTACGGCCCGTCTCCTGCCGCTGCTTTCGGCGCTCGCCTTCCTCTGTGCATGCGGAGGAGAGCCGGAGGGACCCAGCGTGGTGCTGGTCGTGATCGACACCTTCCGGGCCGATCACGTCTCCTTCCTCGGCTACGGGCGGCCCACGACCCCCGTCCTGGACAGCCTGGCGATGTCCGGCGCCTCCTGGACGGAATTCCGTGCCCAGACCTCCTGGACCCTGCCCGCCTTCGCCTCGATACTCACCGGCCTCACCCCGAGAGAGCACATGGCCGGCCGCAGGGACGGGGTCTTCTACGGGCTCGATCCGGCCCTTCCCACCATCCAGCGCATCTTCGGCGACGCGGGCTACGGCACTGCGGCATTCCTCAACGTGATCTTCCTGGACGAGGACTTCGGATTCCACGTGGGTTTCGACACGTTCGACTGTGCCGGACTCAGCGACCGCATGTCGCAGAGGGGGGCGGGCGAGACGGTCGACCTCTTCCTGTCCTGGCTGGACGGGACCGGAGGCGGCCGCCCCTTCCTCGCCGTTGTCCACTTCTACGATCCGCACATGCCCTACGATCCCCCCGCGCCGTACTCGGGGATGTTCACCGACCCGGCCTACCAGGGGCCCTGCGATTCGGCCTGGGGTACCGTTCCGCAGCTCCTGGCGGTCAACCGGGGGGTCGACTCCCTGCCCGCCGACGGGCTCTTCAATCTCATCGCCCTCTACGACGGGGAGATAGCCTATTCCGACGCCCAGCTCGGGAGGCTGCTGGCCGGTCTGAGGGAGAGGGGACTCGCCGGGAGCACTGTCGTGGCAGTGACCGGCGACCATGGCGAGGAATTCCTGGAGCACGGGTGCATCGAACACGGGGTGAGCCTCTACGACGAATCGGTCCGCGTCCCGCTGGTGATCTCCGGTCCCGGGGTGCAGCCCGGATCTTCGGCCGCCCCGGCGTCGCAGGTGGACATCCTTCCGACCCTTGCCGCGCTGTGCGGGCTGGAATCGCCTCCAGGGCGCCCGGGACTGGATCTGTTCGCCGCCGGGGGAGAGCCGCCCGACAGGCGGGTGTTCGCCAGCGGAGTGCTCTGGAGGGACGCCGATCTCGCATCGTGCACGGCCTCCGGGAGAAAGGTCATATTCGACACCGGGTCCGGCGGCTCCGTGACCTTCGACCTGATGTCCGACCCCGGCGAGGTCTCCCCGCTCGTTGCCGATTCGCTGCTGCTCTCGGAGGCGCTTACGTACTGGGCGACACCGGCAGCCGGGGCGCCGGCGGTCGTGGATTTCGCCGAGACCGTGGGAAGGACCCTCCGCGATCTCGGCTACATAAGGTGAGTCCGGTCCCCGGAGTCGGGAGCCTGCCGTGAGCGACACCGGTCATGCATACCAGATCAGGATCCTCGAGAGGAGGGACCTTCTCGGCTTCCTCTCCGGACATCTCCTCGGCTTCGCTCTCGACGACTTCTTCGACGGGGCCTACCTGGGAGCGTTCGACGAGTCGGGGGAACCCGCGGGCTTCATCTTCACGGGACACGAACGCGAGGAGGGGGAGGTCCTGATCGGGATACCCCACGCCGTAGGGAACCCCCCGGGAGCGAGGGAGCTCGAGGCCGCCCTGGTGCGCGAAGCGGTGAGATCGGCATTGACCAGGGCCAGGAGCGTCCTCGCGGCCGTCTATTCCGATCAGGCGCGGGAGGACATGACGAGGCTGCAGGAGATCTACAGGGGCGCCGGGTTCAGATTCCTTCGCGACAGCACGATCCTGTCCCGGTCGCTCTCGGGGGTGCAGCCTCCCGGCATCGCACCGGAATCCATCGGCCTGGGGAGGACCGGACAGGCGAGGATGGCGGCCATCGCGAGGGACTGCGCCGGCAGGACCCCCTGGGCGGAGATCGACTTCGACGGCTATCTCACGGCCTGGAGCTCGGGCGCCAGGTTCGATCCCGAGCTGTTCAGGGTCGTGATGCAGGATGGCGAGCCGGCCGGAGTGATGATGGCCCGCCTCGACAGCCTCGACGCGAAGGAGGGCGCCTTCTACTTCCTCGGCGTCCTGCCCCGCTTCAGGAGGCGGGGGCTCGGGACGGCCATACTGCTGACCGGTCTGTCCATGCTCGCGGAAAGGGGCTGCACGAGGACGAGGCAGACCGTCCCGGCAAGCGACGGACCCGCGCTCATGCTGCTCGAGAGGGCCGGATACCAGGTCACGGAATGGGCGAGGTACTTCCAGCTCGAAAGGACCTGACCCTCAGACCAGCCCCAGGACTCCCGCGACCGACCCGAACACCGCATCCGGCCTGTCCACCACGGTGACACCGGCGGCTACCAGGGCCTCGTGCTTGGCAGCCCATGTCTCGGCCTCGCACCGGATCATCGCGCCGGCATGGCTCTGCGAAACCCCCGCCTCGGTGAACCTGCCGCCGAGGAAGAGCACTACGGGCTTGGTGATCATACCGCCCGCCACCGCCTCCGCGAGTTCGTTCTCCTGCGAGGTCCCGGTCTCGCCGTAGCCGGCGATGACCTTCGTGCGCGGATCGGCCTCGAAGGCCAGCGCCGCCTCGAGCAGGGTGGTCCCCGGCACGGGATCCCCCCCTACGCAGATGACCGCCGAGACCCCGGGCCCGGTGTCGCCCCAGAGCTCGCCGTATCCCCCGCCCGGGAGGGGACCGGGGAGATGGGGCCTGCAGTGGAAGGCGCCCAGGAGCTGGGAGAGCCCCCCCGAGCGCGAGATGATCCCCACGCAGCCAGGGAGGTAGTTCTTCCTGGCCCACGATGCCCCGCCCCCGATGAGCCCGAAGAGGCAGCCCGACGTGTCGAGCATGCCGACCGTGTTGGGTCCGACGATCCTGAAGCCGCCGTCGACCGACATCTCGCGCATGAGCGCGGCATCGTGCGAAGCGACTCCGTCGGCGGTGTGGACCATGAAGCGTATCCCGGCCGAGGATGCCTCCCGCGTGGCCTGCAGAACGGCTCCGGCCGGGACGAAGAACACGGCCGAGTTCAGGCCGGGAACCGCGGAGACGGCATCGGCGCAGGAATCGAACACCGGTATGCCGTCGACCTCCTGGCCGCCCTTGCCGGGGGTGACTCCGGCGAGCACCCTGGTGCCGTATCCCGTCATCACCCTGGTTGTGCTCTGGCCCTGCTTGCCCGTTATCCCGAAGACGACCACGCCGGGGTCGTCGATTCCTGCAAGGTGTCCGAGAATGCCAGCCATGTCCTCACTCCACCTCCGGCATTTCCAGTTCGATGAACAACCCGGCGGAGCCGTCGAGAAGGCAGGCCGCCTCGCACATCAGGCAGCCCGTGCAGCGCTGGCCCTCCACCGGAGCAGGGCCCGATCCGTCCGCCCAGGCCAGGAAGTGCGTCGGGCATGCCCCGAGGCACGGCCTCTCACGGCACTCGGCGCACCTGGCGCCGTCTACGTGGAATCTCCCCGGGGGCACGGCCACCTCGAAGGCCGGGGATCCCCCGGGAGGACAGGCGGGCGGGACGGGCGAGGACGTCCCGGCATCTTCCAGGAAGCCGCGGATGGAGTCGACCATTGCATTGGGGAAGACCTCGGAGGGGTACGTGCGGACAGGGACCCTGAGCGATCCGGAGAGCCGCTCGAACATCGCCCTCGCCTTGTCCTCGTCGGTGCCGCCGAACCGCACCATGACGGGGACGACGCAGGGGCTCTCGCGCAGAGCCTTCCATATGGCCGCGGCTATGTTGAGCTGGCTCTGGAACGCCATCCCCGATCCCGTGAAGAGGAGGAGATCGGCATCCTCCTGGGCGAGGACGGCCATGAGGAACCTGTAGCTCTTGAACGCCGAGAGCCCTCCGGAGGTATCGGATTCGTTTAGGGCGAAGATGTCGTCCCTCCCGCCGACCGCCATCTCCCACAGCATCTTGCCGCCGCCCCCGCAGAGATTGGTCGCGACCCTGACCGCTCCCGGCGCGGGCGCCCCCCTGTTCTGCCTGAAGAAGGCGGTGCCGGCAGGGTCGCTCCTGTTGAAGGCGTCCACCATCCTCTCGAGGCGCGTCGAGTCACCGGCCCTGGCCGAAGCGGTCCCGAACAGCGCCTCCTCGCCCTTTCTCACCGCCCTGCCCTCGAATTCGGCCCTGCAGTCGACCACGAGCACCCTGCCGTCACCGCGCAGCACCGCGAGCGGATTGGCCTCGAGGACGAGGAGCCTGTACCTGCAGAACGTCCGGGCCATGCCGGCCAGAAGGTCTGCGGCGGAAGTCCTCCACGGGGCGTCCGGGAGGGAGGCCGCCAGGGTCCCGGGGGATGGGGGGGACGAGAGCGGGAATCGTATCTCGGTCAGGGAGCCGGCCCTCGCCTCGATGCCCGAGCCTCCGGCGAGGCTGAACAGGAGCCTGCCGCCGGGAAGGGCCGAGGACGATCCGGCGTCGAACACCACCCCGGCATAGAGCTCGAGCTCGATATCGAGAGCTTCGGCCGCAAGGACGCCTTCGCAGCGGTCCCTGGACAGGAGGTCGGGCAGAACCGCGCCGAGTTCGGCGGGCGAGTCGATCCGCCTCACCAGACCCGCGCTCTTCCTGCTGGTCGCTCCGGGTATCTGCGCCTTGAGGAACACCGGGAAACCGGCGACAGAGGCGGGAGCGGAGGTGAGCATGACCCCCGGGACGACAGGGACGCCCTCCGATTCGAGGAGGGCCCGTGTGAGATATTCCGGCAGTGCTGGCATCTAGTTCTCCGTCTTTCGCAAGGGCCGTCTGGCGGCGGCCTCCGCCATGACCCTGTCGGTCCTCCTCACCGATGCGAACCAGTCGAGCGCGACCGGCACGGAGAGGCCGTACAGGTAGTTGTATTCGGTATAGCATCCCGCCACGCAGGCCTGGCAGGGGAGGGGGCCCAGGGCTCTGAAGGCGCGGTCGAAGCCCACTTCGACGGCATCCGGGGCGCCGTCAGAGAGTCCCATCAGGAGGGAGCACGGGTAGACGCGGCCGTCGACGTCGACGTTGCAGTACATCCTCGCGGCCCTGCAGGACACCCCGTGGAAGGCTCCGGCGAGCCTCGTGGAGCGGTAGTCGGGCCATGCCGCAAGGCTCTTCAGGTATCGCGGCGAATTGGCTATCGGAGCGCCCTCCCTCTTCCTCTCGAGGAGGTGCCTGAAGGCCTCCCTGTACTCCTCCGCGGAGGGCATCATGCCGGAGGGGTTCCTCCCGAGCTTGTCGTTGTGGTGGAGGGTCTGGAAGGTGGCGAGGAACCCGCGCCTCCCGGCCTCGGACAGTATGTGGTCGATGTGGCCGATGTTGTTGCGGGTCAAGACGGTGATCGACCAGAGCCTGACCCTGCCCGCGGCGGCATCCATCGCGGCCATGACCTTGGCGTGGCTGCCGGGCTGCCTGTTGGCGTCGTGGGCCTCCTCGGGACCGTCGTATGCGAGCACGAGATGGTCGATGGCGCCGAGCACTTCGGGCCGAGACGGCACGAGGTATCCGTTGGAGTCGAGGCTGACATAGATCCCGAGGCTCCTGGCATGCCCGCAGATCTCCGCAATGTCGGGCCGCGAGAGGGGTTCGCCGCCCCATACCCCGATGCGCCTCGTGCCCGCCCGGGCCATCTGCGAGACGAGGTCGATCCAGACGGCTGTGGGCAGATCCGGCCGGCCCTGCTCGGGGATCTGGCAGTAGGCGCATCTGCTCGGGCAGCGGTCCGTGATGGAGATCATCACATTGACCGGTCTGCGTCTCCCGAGGATGCCCAGGAGAGCATCGAAACCCATCATCAACTGCCCTGGAATATTCAAGGAGCCAGCTCCTTCCGGCCCGACGGGCTCGCCCGGGAGGGCTGCCGGCGGTTCCCGTTCCCGCAGGGCCGGGATGCCCGTGCGATGCCCGGTAATATACGGCCGTGGAATGGATCGTCGCCCCGGCTGTATCATCCGAGGCGGGGCGGAAGAGCCTCCGCTGCGTGTCGACATTGACACCGCCGCGGCAAGTGCTAGAATTTCCGCGGGTGTCACTCACTTCCCTGGAGGAGGGATATGAAGCAAGCCTTGTTTACCCTGGCCGTGCTCGGCATGGCGGCCTCTGCCGGCACCATCGAGATCACGAACGATACCGGCAGCTGGGACATCTATTATGCCTACATCTCGCCGTCCACTTCGGACGAATGGGGCTCCGACTGGCTCGGCAGCGAAGTCATGAGCGTCGGCGAGACGTGGGAGTTCCCGGTCACGAACGGCACCTGGGACATCAAGCTCGTCGACGAGGACGGCGATGAGTACATCCTCTACGACGTGCCCGTCTCCGGCACCTGGTCCTGGTACGTCACCCTCGACGACCTCGGCGAGTACTACTACTCCTCCTCGACCACCGCCATCGACGACAAGACCGGCGTCACCACCGGCGGCGGCAGCGCTCCCGTGACCATCTACAACGACCTCGGCAGCTGGACGATCTTCTACGTCTACTGCAACCCCTCCTCCACCTCCGACTGGGGTTCCGACCGCCTCGGCAGCAGCACCATCGTCCCCGGCGACTCCTACACCTTCTACGTCCCTGCCGGCGACTACTACGACATCTACTGCCAGGACGAGGACGGCGACACCTACACTCTGTGGGAGGTCTGGATCGACGCCGCCGGGTTCTACTGGTCCGTCGACCTGGGCGACATAGACTGACGATTCCCGTCTTCTGAAACGGCCGGCCGCCTCCGGGCGGCCGGCTTCTTTCTATGCGAGACCCTTCCTGGGGCAGAGCGATGCGAGCACGCATGCGGCGCAGGATGGCTTCCGGGCCGTGCAGACCCTCCTGCCGTGGAAGCCTACGGAATGGCTGAAGAGAGTCCTCGAACGGGGCGGGACCAGCTTCTCGAGGTCCGTCTCGATCCTGACGGGATCATCCGAGGCAGTGAGACCCAGCCTGAAGGAGAGCCTCTTCACGTGCGTGTCCACTATCAGGGCGGGCAGCCCGTAGAGCTCGGCCCTCACCACGTTGGCCGTCTTCCTTCCGACGCCGGGGATCCTGAGCAGGTCGTCGAACGACTCGGGGACGCGGCCGCCCGTGTTCTCTAGGAGCCATGCCGCGGCCCCCTGGATGGAGGCGGACTTGGCCCGGAAGAAGCCCAGCGGGTGGATGATCCGTTCCACCTCGGGCCTCGGCGCCCCGGCCAGGCTCCCGAGGTCGGGATAGGACTCCCAGAGGGCGGGAGAGACCCTGTTGACCGCCTCGTCGGTGGTCTGTGCGGACATTATCGTGGACAGCAGTAGCCGGTAGGGCACCTTCCCGTATTCGAGCATGCAGCGGGCGTCGGGGTACTCCTCCGACAGGATCCGCACGATCTCGACGGCTCTCTCGCTTGCTCTCACCGCGGCCTCCGCGTTTGCAGGGACGTGCGCGTGTTGTGTATGCTTGTCGGGCAATCTAAAGCCGGCGGGGCCGCTTGTCATGAAGCCCCGCGAGGGATGGAGGCTCCTTGGACAGCAGAGCCGGGGCCGGGATAGACGGCCTCCTCACGGTGGACGCACCCTTCTTCCCCGACGACCGGGGGAGCTTCAGCGAGGTCTTCCGCTCCTCCTGGTTCGGGGGGGTCTTCGGCGGCGACCTGCAGGTGAACTGCACGAGATCGAGATCGGGGGTCCTGCGGGGCCTCCACTATCATCTCAGGCAGCACGACCTCTGGATTCCCGTCGATGGCGAGATGCTTGCCGGCTTCATCGACCTGAGACCCGGATCTCCCACTCTCGGAGTTTCGACGAGCCTGCCGCTCTCCGCCGGTTCGGGCTCGTCGGTGCTGATACCCCCGGGGGTCGCGCACGGATACCTCGCGCTGACCGACTGCTCGATGGTCTATGTGGTCAACGCCCTCTACGACGGCAGCGACGAGTACGGCACGGCATGGAACGACCCGGAGAACGGTATCGACTGGGGTGTCGTCGATCCCGTGCTCAGCGGACGCGATTCCTCGAACCCGCCTCTCTCGTCTGCGGGCCCGCTGGCCTTCAGGAGGAAAACAGGCATATGAACTGGGGTCTCTATCTCCCGAGTCCGGGCGAGGCCGCGATGATAGCCTTCGGCCTGGCTCTGATAGGTTTCGCCGTCAGGAAGGGATACGAGCCTCTCCTGCTGCTCCCGATCGGGCTCGGGATGGTCCTCGTGAACCTCCCCCTCTCGCCCATGAGGGAGGCCCATTCCTTCCTGGGGCTCCTCTACCAGTACGGCATCTCCAACGAGCTGTTCCCCCTCCTGATATTCGTCGCGATAGGGGCCATGCTCGACTTCAAGCCCCTTCTCGAGAGGCCCTGGCTCGTGGTCTTCGGCGCGGCCGGCCAGGTGGGGATCTTCGGTGCCCTCCTCGCCGCTCTCATTGCGGGGTTCCCGCTCTTCGAGGCCGCGTCCATAGGCGTCATCGGCACCGCGGACGGCCCGACCTCCATCGTGGTGGCGTCGAGGCTGGCCCCGCGCATAGTCGGGTCGGTCACCCTGGCGGCCTACTCCTACATGGCCCTGGTGCCTCTCATCCAGCCCCCGATCATGAGGCTGATGACCACCCGCAGGGAGCGGGCGGTGAGGATGCCGACATCGGAGACCGGAGTGCCGCCGGTCCTTCTCAAGATCTTCCCATACACCATCATCCTCATCAGCGCCATGCTCAGCCCCCTGAGCATCCCCCTGATAGGCACACTGATGTTCGGCAACATCCTCGCCACCTCCGGCGCCACGGAGAGCCTCGCGGCTTCGGCCCGCAACACGCTCGCCAGCCTAGTGACCCTGTTCCTCGGGATCGCAGTGGGCTCCACCATGCGGGCGGACATCTTCCTTCAGACGGAGACCCTCCTGATCTTCGGGCTCGGGCTCCTGGCCTTCATCGTCTCGACCGCGTTCGGCGTGGGCATGGGCAAGATCCTCCATGCCCTCGGCGTCAGGGTGAACCCCCTGATCGGGGCCGCCGGCCTCTCGTCCTTCCCCATGTCCGCAAGGCTGGTCCAGCAGCTCGGACGGGAGGAGGACAAGGGCAACTTCCTGCTCATGCACGCCGTCAGCGCCAATGTCTCCGGACAGATCGGATCGGTCCTGGCAGGCGGGGTCCTGCTGGATCTCTGCATCCGTACCGGCGACACCACCGGTGTCTCGGAGGGTCTGTCGATACTGGCGGGAGGAATGGGCAAGGTCCTGCTCGGGCTGGTGATGATCGGGCTGACCGTACAGGTGATGAAGGGCGTCTCGCGTCTGAGGAGGAAGTCTGGTGCCGAAGGGGGGACTTGAACCCCCACAAGGTTTCCCTTACTAGGTCCTGAACCTAGCGCGTCTGCCATTTCGCCACTTCGGCACCGGGCGCGAGATTCTAGCCCGGCCGGGGCCGGGCGTCAATGACCGGAGGATCCCCTGAAGGATTCGATCACCCGCAACAGGAGAGCGTTCTACGATTACGAGATCCTCGACACGGTCGAGGTCGGCCTCGTTCTCAGGGGGACGGAGGCAAGGTCCGTCAGGGAGGGCGGTTCCGGCCTGGCCGGCTCCTATGCCTCCTTCGACGACAGGGGCCAGCTATGGGTCACGGGCATGCACGTGCCCGAATACGACCAGGCCCGGGAGAACCATCCCCCGAACCGGAGGCGGAAGCTCCTCGCGCACAGGAGGGAGCTCGACAGGCTGAGGCGCAGGATAGAGGAGAAGGGTCTGACCCTCGTTCCGCTCGATCTCCACTACAGCAACGGTATCGTGAAGATGCTCCTGGGTGTCTGCAGGGGCCGCAGGGAGCACGACAGGCGGGAGGAGATAGCCAGGCGCGACGACCGCCGGAGGATCGAGGCCGCCATGAAGGTCAGGCGTGACTGACCTCCTCCTGGCGATCCTGGCGCTTGTCCAGGCGCCCGGCGTCAGAGTCGTACCCAGGCCGGACGGTGCGCTTCTCGAGATCGTCAGCGACTCCGCCATGTCGCCGTCCCTCATTGCAGAGGGCTTCACGGTGCTGGTGCGCACCGGGTTCACACTGCCCCCCGCTCCGCCCCGGGGATCGTTCTGGATCGAGAGCCTGTCCGTGTCCAGTGACGGCACCACCCTGAGGGCCGCAGGGAGCCCGCTCGTACAGTCCGTCGACTGGGCCCTGAGCGCCGACAGCCTGACCCTGGTGGTCTTCTTCAGATCGGCGGTGGGATTCGACCTTCCTGCGTTGTCATGGGCGGGGCCTCCCGACGAGCCGGCCGGCCCCGCAGCATCGTCCGACTCGCTCGCCCTGGCCGCACTCTCCTCGGGGCTCCCGGCTCCATGGCTCTCGGACTTCGACTGCATCGTCCTCGATCCGGGGCATGGCGGCAGGGACCCCGGGGCGGTGGGACCCAGCGGCGACGCAGAGAAGGACAGGAATCTCGAAATCGCCCTTCTCGTCAGGGATCTGCTCGCCCTGGGCATGCCGGGAGTTGAAGTCCTCATGACGCGGGATACCGATACCTACGTTTCCCTGGGAGAGAGGACCCGGTTCGCCAACCGCGCGAGGGCGGACCTGTTCGTGAGCATCCACTGCAATGCGAGCACCAACCGCGGGGCGGGAGGCTTCGAGACCTACTTCCTCAGCCTCGCCAGGACCGATGACGCGAGGGCGGTAGCCGCCATGGAGAACGGAGTGGCCGAACTGTACGGCGACCCTGAGCCGGAGTCCGATGGCGGAGCCCTGTCGTTCCTGCTGGCCGACATCGCGCAGAACCTGTATCTCAGCCAGAGCAGCAGCCTGGCCGAGAGCCTGCAGAGGAGCATGTCGGGGGAGTGGCCCTCCGGATCGGACAGAGGGGTTAAACAGGCCGGCTTCTACGTCCTCAGGGGGGCGTGGATGCCATCGGTGCTCCTCGAGGTGGCCTTCATCTCGAATCCGGGCGAGGAGGGCCTCCTCCGGGATCTGGACTTCCGGTTCCGGACCGCGCGGGCTATTGTTGCGGGAATCGAAGCATTCGCAAACACACGGGGGAGATGAACGAAATGCCCGGCAGAACCAGGGATCCGCTACTGAGGGGCATCCTGATCGAACTCGCAGTGATCGCGGCCCTGTCCCTCCTGCTCTTTGCAGGGCTCAGGATCATGAACAGCCGGCTCGGACTCTCCGATGCCCAGGCCGATGAGGAGGCTCTCGCCGGCGACATCCCCGTTCCCGATTCCCTCGTCGTCCCTCTCCCGGACAGCACTGCCGTGAGCCGCGAAGAGCAGGTGGCCGAACTCCCGCAGACATCCTGGCCCGCGACCCCGTGCTCGCTCTTCGTCTCGGCGGGATCCGACGCCGTCGTGGTCCAGCTCCCCGAAGCCCCTGCCACTTCGGACATCCCCCTGGAGACGATGCTGCTGGTCGAGGCCTGGGCTGCCTGTGCCGGCTTCGAGGACACCCAGCTCGAAAGGGTGTTCGTGTTCCCGCGGAGCGACACTCTCTATGCCGACCTCCCGGGGACCTACGACCCCGCGGGCCTCGCCCGGACGGTGGAGGGCAGGTTCGTGAACTACACCAGGCTCATCCCGCTGGTCTCCGGAGCCACCATGGACGGATTCCCCGACGGGCTCCCGCTGCGCGGCGTCCCCGACGCCATCTGACGGTCTTGGACCGCACCGCTCCGATAGGCGTCTTCGATTCGGGCATAGGGGGCCTCACGGTCGTCCGGGAGATAACGAGGCAGCTCCCGGACGAGTCCGTCATCTATTTCGGAGACACCGCCCGGGTCCCGTACGGATCCAAGTCGCCCGAGACAGTCATACGCTTCTCCCTGGAGGATTCCGCATTCCTCCTCCGCAAGGGCGTCAAGCTGCTGGTCGCCGCCTGCAACACCGCCTCGTCCGTCAGCATGCCGGCCCTGCGCGGCGGGAGCAGCGTACCCGTCATCGGCGTGATCGAACCCGGGGCCTCGGCCGCCGCCCGGGCGACCAGGAGCGGCATCGTCGGCGTGATCGGGACCAACGGCACGATCTCCAGCGGAGCGTATCAGAAGGCCCTCAGGGAGGCGGGGGGAATCCGGACCGTAGTGGCCCAGCCCTGTCCCCTCCTCGTCCCCCTCGTGGAGGAGGGCTGGCTCGACCACAGGATCACCACTCTCGTGGTCGAGGAATACATGGCCCCCCTTCTGCGCGAGAAGATCGACACGCTCGTGCTGGGCTGCACCCATTACCCGCTCCTCAAGGCGGTCCTGGGCCACGTGCTCGGACCGGAGGTCGCCCTGGTGGATTCGGCCGAATCGACGGCATCGGTCGTAGGCCGGACGCTGGGGGAGGCGGGGCTCCTGAGCGGGCCCGGCGTTCCGGGTCTTCCTTCCCATTCCTTCTATGTAAGTGACATCCCGCTCAAGTTCCAGGAGATCGCCCAGAGGTTCCTGGGCCGCTCCATACCGCTAGTAACCCAGGTGGAGGTCGGTGATGCCTGAAGGCGCCAGGACCAGGAGCGACGGCAGGGGAGATTCGGACGTCAGGGAGATATCGTTCGAGACGGGCTTCCAGCCATCCCCCGAGGGGAGCGTGCTGATCTCCTGGGGAGAGACACGGGTCCTCTGCTCGGCCAGCATCGAGAACAGGGTGCCGCCGTTCATCGCCCCGAAGAGCGGCGGCTGGGTGACGGCCGAGTACGACATGCTCCCGGGCAGCGGGAACAGGCGCGTCAGGCGCGACAGGGGCGGTGCCACCAAGGGCAGGAGCCAGGAGATCCAGCGGATCATCGGCCGGAGCCTCAGGCAGACCCTCGATCTCTCGAAGCTGCCCGACAGGACGATCACGATCGACTGCGACGTGCTCGTAGCCGACGGCGGGACCAGGGTGGCCGCCATCACGGGCGGTGCCGTGGCCCTGAGACTCGCCATCCAGAGGCTCCTCGAAAGGGGCGACGTCGAGACCGATCCCTGGCGCGGTTTCGTCGGAGCGCTGAGCATCGGGATCGTGGGCGACCGCGTCCTCACCGACCTGACCTACGAAGAGGATTCGGGCGCGATGATGGACATGAACGTGGTCTGCATGTCATCAGGGCTCCTCGTCGAGCTCCAGGCCTCGGCCGAGCACAGGCCGATACCCTTCGACGATGTCCAGGAGATGGCGCGGTCAGCGATGTCCTCCATCCTCGGCTACGTCATACCGTGCCAGAAGCTGGCGGCGGGGGAGTAGCGAGGCCGTGAGACTCGTCCTGGCCTCGGGCAACCCCGACAAGCTGGCCGAAGTGAGGGCCATCCTCGAGGGTCCGGCTCGAGAGGTCGTGCCGGTGACCCTCGTCATGCCCGGCTGGGACTGCGAGGAGACGGGTGGCACGATAGCGGAGAACGCCGCGATCAAGGCGCTCGCCGCGGCCCGTGCGACCTCCATGCCCTGCGTCGCCGACGATACGGGGCTGTTCGTGTCGACTCTCGGGGGCGCCCCCGGCGTGTACTCGGCCAGGTACGCAGGCTCCTCCGCGGGCTATGCCGACAACGTAGCCAAGCTCCTGCGCGTGCTCAAGTGGGAGGAGGGTGCGTCGCGGCAGGCCTTCTTCAGGACCGCGGCGGCGTTCGCCCGCCCGGACGGCGGCGTGGTGACGGCGACAGGCGAGGTGGAGGGCATCATCCTCGAAACACCCGCAGGCGACGGAGGCTTCGGCTACGATCCGGTGTTCTTCGTGCCTTCGCTGGGCTGTACCTATGCGGAATGCCCCGCCTGCCAGAAGAACGCCGCGAGCCACAGGGCGAGGGCCTTCACGAAGCTCGCCTCCCTCATCCTGTCGGATTGAAGATCAGCGGCAGCCGACCGGGGTCGGAACCCGGGGCCGATTCTCTCGAACCCGGAGGCATCTCCATATCCCGCCGGATTGAAGACCAGCCGGCGGCCGGCCGGGGTCAGAACTCCAGCGCCGATTCGCTCGAACCCGGGGACAGCTCCATGTGGACGGCCCGGTGCATCTCGGCTGCGAGTCTGTGCATCTCGTCGGACGACGCGTCCGGCTCGTCGAAGGCAAGGACTGCGAGAGCCTCGTCCGCCTTCCTGAGCCGCGCCGACACGATCGAGGCCAGGCTGAAGAGAAGCCTGGAGGCTGTGTAGGGGTTCTTCAGCAGAAGCTTCGGGAAGTCCGGCCTTCCGAACCTCAGGAGACTCCCGTCGTTCTGGCATCTCACGCAGGCCGACCTGGGCGACCCGTCGAGGAAGGACAGCTCGCCGAACACGTCGCCCCTGTTCAGGAGGGCGAGCACGAAGTCCTCGCCGGCGGTTTCCTCGTAGACCTTGAACACCCCGGATTCGACGATGTACAGGTCTCCTCCGCCCTCGCCCTTGCGCAGCACGGCAGTGCCCGCCCCTGCCTCCATCCTGGTGCATTCGGACAGGATCTCGGCCTCCTCGGAGGCGCTGAGCTGCGGGAAAACCCTCTTCACGCCGGACATTGGCACCCCCCGGTTCTAGAGGAGATCCGATTCTCCGGAATCGCCCACCTGCGACCGCACGGAGCTCCGGATGCCGGAGATGAGTCTGCGGAGCTCGGAGAGCTCTCTGTTGTCGCGCTCCCTGGCCATCCCCGCCATCTTCTCGTCCACGCTCCTGAGCCTGCCGGACATCATGCGACCCAGGAAGACCAGGATGAGAAGCCCGAGATACGGGTTGACTGACTGGAGGAGGGCGAAGCTCTGGCGGCTCATGCGGAGTATCTCGGATTCGCCTTCTGAGATGACCGTGGCCGATCTGGGGCTCCCGTCGAGGAACGACATCTCGCCGAACACGTCTCCCTCGCAGAGCTGGGCGAGTACGAAATCCTCGCCCGTGCGCTGGTCCATCACCTTCAGACAGCCCCTGAGCAGCACGAAGAAGTCCGTCGACTGCTCGCCCTGGGTGACCAGGGTGCCGCCGTCGCCCACCTTGACCAGTTCGCAGAATGACTGGAAGGAACTGCTCTCGAGCGGGTGGAAGTCCCCAAACATCTCCTGTGTGTTCATATTCCTTCCCTCCGGAGGACACGGGTGGGCCGTCTCCGCAAAACATTCCGATTATGGGGAAAGAAGATGCCGGACGGAACCTCGGAACTGACGGAAGATGCCATGCCCCGGCCCTCGATAAGGGCGGCAGTCCCGGGGGACATCCCGGAGCTGGCCGAGATCTCCCGCGGCACATGGGACGGGGGCGACTACCTCGAGGCAGTCGCGGCCTCGTGGATCGCAGAGGGCGGCATGTATTCCGGCATCATCGCCGGAAGGCTGTTCGGATGCTACAAGATCACGGTGATGCCCGGACGGGTGGCATGGCTCGAAGGGCTGCGCGTCCATCCCTCGATGAGGGGCAGGGGTCTGGGGAGGCTTCTCTCCGAGGACTGCTTCAGGAGGGCCCGGGCCCTGAGGGACGGAGGCACCGTCGACTGGGTGGAGTTCGAGACCTACTACCACAATTCCGAGAGCATCGCCATCGCTGAATCCTGCGGCTTCGAGCGGGTCGAGACATTCCGATTCCTGTACCGGGCATCGATCCCGCAGGAGGGCGCTGCGCCCGCGGCCGTCGTCCCTCTCGAGGAACGCGACCTGCTGCCGTACACGACGCGGGTCCCGCTGGGATGGAAGGCGCTTCTCAGGACGGAGGACACGGCTGGGGCGATCGCCGGGCTGTGCGAAGTGCGGGAGGCCTCCGGACTGAGGTTCATGTCCCGGCCCGGGGAGAACGTCTTCACGTTCTGCGCCTCCGCCCTGGAGGACCCGGTGGAGGCCGGACGGGCCGCGGCCCGCGCCGCGCATGCCTCTGGTGACGATACCGTCGAGATCATGCTTCCGGGTGGAGCCGCCGCTGCCGAATCCCTGCTGATGTCCGACGGCTGGAGCTACTGGGAGGAGCCCAGGGAGCCCAATGCCTGGATCTTCAGGATGAGGTGAGCCTGGAGGCCGAGAGGATCGATTCGAGGATCTCCGCCCTTCGGGAGTAGTGCCGGGACGCCAGGCTGTCGACATGCCCCGGTCCGTGTCCGGACACCCACGAGCCTATGAGACACACGTTCCTCATCTCGGCAGGGCTCGGGTCTGGCAGGCCGTCCCTCCGCAGGGAGCCGGCGTAACGGGCGCATGCCGCGAGCCTCTCGCGGACCGTGCCGATCTCCAGCCGCCATCTGATCACCACGTCCTGCCAGAGGAGCTGCCTGTTCCCGGGGCAGTTCTCCAGTCCCTGCCCGAGGAGCTTCATGCCCTCCTCGGGCATGCCGAGGTTGACCGCCAGCTGGTAGGCTCCGTCCTCGTAGGCCTGCCAGAAGTCGGGCTTGAGCCTGACGATCAGCCATATCTGCGGGAGGTAGTCGGCTATCGCGGCCCAGTCGTAACCCTGATAGATCATGATGTGATGATAGTCGTCCATCTGCAGGTAGAGCACCTCTGCAGCGATGAGCCGGATCTGGTCGAGGCCCGACACTGCCGGGCCCATCGTGTCCGTCGGGCTCCAGCGCCTGATCCCGTCGAGCGGCTGGACCGCGGCGGCAGCCAGGGCCAGGGAGACTATGGCGGCTGTCAGTGGCGCATGCCGCCTCACTTCCGCCTCCTGAGCCCGGAAAGCATCAGGATGCCGGCGGCCGCGGAGGCCAGCACGACGGAATCCCTGGCCATGAAGCGCCATCTCTCCGGCGTGGCCCAGGGCTGGCTGAAGAACCACTCGGTGCCGTGGTTCTCCTCGCCCGGCGGGTGCAGGTGGCGATCCGCGCCGAAGCCGGCGGAGTCGATCGCGGCATCTCCGTGAGCGTCCTCGGCACCGTGGTCGTGCCCGTCGGGAGGGGACTGCCCCAGCACGAGCATCAGGGCGAGGAGCCCGGCGGTCACGCGCTGCTCTCCTTCCGGAGGCTCACTTGAGGTCCCTTCTCCGGAACACCGCGATCGCCAGGGAGAGCATGAAGGACGTGTAGGCGAGCCCGTACACCGAGGCGAGCAGGAAGTATGCGGTCGGAACAGGTATCCTGTGTGCGACGGGATCCTTGATGTGGAACACGTCCATGCGGGGCAGGAGCATCCTCAGGGCCTCCATGACACGCTCCGCCCCGGGCAGGAGCCCCGAGAACTGGGCGGGGGTCATCTGGCATACGATGAAGAGTAGCAGGGTCAGCGGCGCATTGAGCGGAGGCGATGTCCAGAAGCTGAAGAAGAGCACCACCGCCAGCAGGAACCAGCCTTCCGCCACGAGGAGGATCGAGGCCGGCAGCATCGCTTCGGGGACGTAGTAGCCGTTCACGGCGAGGATCAGGCCGAGGCAGGCGCACCACACCATTATCGCGGCGGTCTGGACGAGTGCCGCCCCCGCGAATCTCCCGAGGACGTACTGGGTCCTCGAGAGCGGTACCGCCAGGAGTGGCATCACGGTACGGGACTCCCTGTCCCTCGGGAACATGTTGGAGGCCAGCCCTATGGCCAGCAGGAGCGAGCCGATCTCGATGCCGAAGAGGCCCATGTCTATCATGAACCTGCCCTCGCCTGTGACGTCGTACGAGGGGATAGAGCCGATCCCGGCCAGGGCGATGAGAGTGACCAGGGCAATGCCCCAGAAGGTGCGGCGCCTGGTGAGCCCCTTCAGGGTCATCAGCGCGAAGGCCCGGATGGTGCTCAACGCTCCTCGCCACCCGAAGTCGCCCTGAGGAAGACCTCCTCGAGCGACAGGATCTCACGGCCGACCGCCTCGATCTCTCCGCCCGAAGACCTGATGCGGTCGATCGCAGCCTGGAGGTCGGCGAGCTCGACGAGTTCCTCCGCGTTCCCGGCTCCCGGCTTCCTGTACGAGATCCTGTGCCTGTTCTGCGAGCTGAGGAGCTCGCTCATCGAACCCTCCCGGACGACCCGACCGCCGGCGAGTATCAGGGCCCGGGAGCATATCGTCTCGATGTCGGAGAGGATGTGTGAGGAGAGGAAGCATGCGGCGCCCCTCGAGTTCTCCTCGAGGAGCATGTCCCTGAATTCCTTCCGGGCCAGCGGATCGAAGCCTCCGGTGGGCTCGTCCATCACCAGAAGTTCGGGGGAGCCCTGGAGGGCCAGTGCCAGGCTCAGCTTCTGCCTCATGCCCTTCGAGAGCTTGCGTATCCTGGCCCTTCCCCAGTTCTCGAGGCCGACCCTGCCGAGCATGCGGGCCGAGTCGCCGCGGCTCCACGGGATATGCCTCATCGATGCGAAGAACGAGAGATACTCCTCGGGGGTGAAGGAATCCTCGTAGTCGGGATTCTCGGGGATGTAGCCCATCCTGCGCCGGGCTTCAGGGGAGGCCGGGGGCCGGCCGAAAACCGCCATCCTGCCGGATGATGGCGCCAGCAGGCCGAGGATGCACTTCATCGTAGTGGTCTTGCCGGCACCGTTGGGGCCCAGGAAGCCGAGTATGCCGCCGGGCTCCAGTTCGAACGACACGTCGGACACGGCCTGGAAGCTGCCTAGACCGCTCTGCCTCGGATACTTCTTCGAGAGTCCCTCCACCCTGAGAACAGGATCCATCGCTCTCCAATCCGAAAACGGGACGGCACGGGCGTTATTATCATCAAGACAGCGGGCCGCGGAAACCCTATCTTCGGGAACGCCGCCTCCGCCACGGACCGGCGCGCATGATGAACCGGAAGGAGTACCGGATGCCCTCGCAGCCCCATGGTGGCCGCCTCGTACAGAGGCAGGCCGAGCTCTCCGACAGCCCGGGTCTCCTCGAGGAGGCCTCGTCCCTTCCTTCATTCCCGCTTAACGAACGGGAGGCCTGCGATCTCGAGATGATCGGTTCCGGCGCGATGAGCCCGCTCGAGGGCTTCATGCGGAGGGAGGAGTACGAACTCGTCCGCGACGAGATGCGGCTCCCGCAGGGCCCCGTCTGGAGCCTCCCGGTCACGCTGTCCCTCAAGGATGGCATGAACGCGCCCGCCGCCGGCGCCCGGATGTGCCTTCGCGACTCTTCGGGTGCGGTCAGGGGCGTCATCGAGGTGGAGGACGTATTCGGAGCGGATCTGCGGCTGGAGGCCGAGAGGACACTGACCACGGCCGACCCCGCGCATCCCGGGGCTGCCTATCTCCTCGGGCTCGGGGGGACCTATGTGGGGGGCCGTGTCACGAGCATCAGGGGAAGGGCTTCGGAGCCCTACCACAGGTACAGGCTCGATCCGGCAGAGACGCGCGTCCTCTTCCGCGAGCTGGGGTGGGAGTCGATAGTGGCCTTCCAGACCCGCAACCCCGTGCACAGGGCCCACGAGTACATCCAGAAGAGCGCACTGGAGATAGCCGACGGCCTCCTGCTCCATCCGCTCGTAGGATCGACCAAGGACGACGACATCCCGGCCGATGTCAGGATGGCATGCTACGAGGTGCTCCTCGCAGGCTACTTCCCGAAGGGCAGGGCGGTCATGAGCGTGTTCCCGGCGGCCATGAGGTATGCCGGGCCGAGGGAGGCCATCTTCCACGCCCTCGTCAGGAAGAACTACGGCTGCACCCACTTCATCGTCGGCAGGGACCATGCCGGCGTGGGCAGCTACTACGGCACCTACGACGCGCAGCTCATCTTCGGCCGCTTCCAGCCCGGCGAGCTGGGCATCACGCCCCTGTGCTTCGAGCATTCCTTCTTCTGCCGGACGTGCGGCGGCATGGCCACCACCAAGACCTGCCCGCATCCCGACGAGGCGCATATGGTGCTCTCGGGCCGCAGGGTCAGGGAGATGCTGGCTGCGGGGGAGATCCCGCCGGCGGAGTTCACCAGGCCCGAGATAGCCCGGATCCTCGTGGAATGGGCATCGGGAAGGAGCAGGGCATGACCGGGACGATCATATCCGTTGCAGGCGGGGATTCCGACGTATCCAGGCTCGATGCCCTCGGAGCCGAGCTCTCGTCGCGCGGGGCCGGCGTGGAGATCGTCCACCCGCAGAGCGGGAACGGGCTGCGGGATCGGTCGGCCTGCGCCGCTCTGGCGAGGCACGGCGTCACCGTGGTCACCTCCCTGGGCGGATTCGAGTCCGCCGAGGGCTTCCGCGTCGTGTCGACCGACCTTGCCGAGATAGGCGACGGAGAGCGGCTCGATGCCCTTCTCAGGAAGCTCGAGCTGGCCGGGATGATACCCCCTCCCGCCGGCCGCGCCGGTGCCGAGGAGGATGCAGTAAGGGAGAGGCTCCGCAGGCTCGGATACCTCTAGGATTTGTTCGCCCGTCGCGGGAGGTGCCGTTGAAGACGCTCAAGCTGAAGCTCGACGACGAGATGGCCGAGAGGCTATCCAGGGTCGCCGCCATGGTGGGCTACTCCTCACCGGAGGAACTGGCGCACCATGTCCTGTCGCGCGAACTCGACAAGCTCGACCCCGGCACCGGCGAGTCCGAGGAGGACCTGAAGCGCAAGCTCAAGGGGCTGGGCTACATGGCCTGAAGCGCCGCGCACTCTTCAGGGCCGACACCAGCGCGAACCATGC
This sequence comes from Candidatus Fermentibacter sp., assembly GCA_030373045.1. Lineage (NCBI taxonomy): Bacteria > Pseudomonadati > Candidatus Fermentibacterota > Candidatus Fermentibacteria > Candidatus Fermentibacterales > Candidatus Fermentibacteraceae > Candidatus Fermentibacter > Candidatus Fermentibacter sp. Next base: position 36,595 of record JAUCPW010000009.1, on the reverse strand, counting down.
CGTGGCCGCCACGCTCGAGAAGATGACGAACCAGGCCAGCCATCCGGCCCTGATGCCGGCCATCTCGTAGGAGGCCTGCCCGAGGGAGATCCTGCCGTCGAAGCGGTTCGCGGAGCCCTCCACGATCCGGATCGAGGGATCGAGCAGGGCGGATGGCGTCCGGGCTGTCGTGAAGCGGGAGACAAGCGGCATCCCGGGCTCTCCCGAACCGGTGTCGATCGGGACGCCGTCCACCATCAGAGTTCCCCGGCCGACGCCTGCGATCCTGAAGGAGGCGGTCCCGGGGGACACGCCCCTGACCACGGGCGGGACGACCCCCTCTCCCGCGACTTGGACCGCGGAATCGGAATCGATCGTCACGACAGCGTTGTCGCGCGGGAAGGCGAGGCCGTACCTGGCCCTGATCTGCCCATAGGCCGCGGAGAACGGCAGGGAGGCGAGCAGGATCGGAGGAACCAGCGCCGCGAGGAGGACCACGGTCCTCCAGAGCGACGAGAAGGCCAGCTTCACGACAGTGACGGGATCCTCGACATGGAGCATCATGCCGGCCATCCTGGAGAGGGCCGATCTGAGGAGAGAGCCCAGGTTGCGCGGCGAGGCCAGGCGGAAGGCCTCGGCCATCAGCACGCCGGCAGGAGCGGAAAGAAGCGCCATTCCCGCCAGCGGTCCGGCGTTCCCCGCGATGCCGGCCACGGGGTCGAGGATCGCTGCGATGATGCGGGATGCGGCGGGGACGAGGCTATCCATCCCCGAGGTCCCTTCCCGGCGGGAGGGTGGTCGACCCGAGGAACGAGCAGGCCGTCCTGCCCATGTCCCGAAGCGCCGGTGATGCCCCCGGAAGCGGCATGCTGGAGAGGAGGACGCCGGGCACGGCATCGGGATCCATGCAGTGGTCGCCGCTCCATGGGTCGGTGTTGTCGGATATGACTTCCTCGGAATAGCCTCCCAGGGAGGTGTCCCAGGAGGACCTGTAGCCGGATGCGTAGCCGACCAGCATGTCCGGGGCGTGGGGGGGCAGCCCTGCGACCCTGCCCCCGCCGAGGATCCTGACGCTGCTCACGGGGTGGAGCCCGGTCGCGGGATCGACCGCGGATAGCAGCCCGGAGGCGATCCTGTCGAGGAGGACCGATGCCTGGGTCGGGTCGACCGACCCTCCTTCCTCCCTCCCGCGGAGGTTCAGGTAGAGGCTGTTGATGCCGAGCCCGTAGGCCGAGGTCGAGCTCCAGTCGGTCCCGGCGAACATCTCGCCGCGGGCCGCCACCGGATCGAAGAGCCTCGCGTATCCCTCCGCGGCCAGCCAGGAGTTGAGGTTGAAACCCCTGCGGAACGGCGAGAATCCGTGATCGGAGAAGACGAGCAGCATGGTGTCGCCGTCCATCGCCTCCATCGCCTCGCCCACCGCGCCGTCCATCATCGAGTAGAGCCTCGGTACGATCCCCCTCGCCCCGTCCATCACCGTGGAGTGCGTCGGGCTGAGGCCGTCGATGTCCCGGTAGAACATGTGGACGTTGAGGTCGAGGGTGCTGAAGTAGAAGAAGAAGAGCCCCTCGTCGAACCCGCCCAGGCCCTCCCTCATCAGGGACAGCTGCTCGTCGTAGAGGTCGAAGGCCTGGCCCAGATAGGAGACGTCGTCGAGCACTCCCCGCGAGAGGGCCTTCGTGTCCTCGGGGAATCCCTTGGTGTGGAACGGGCCGAGGGAGAAGGCCAGATCGGGCGCGTACCCTCGGGGCGAGCAAATGGGCAGGGAGGGATGCGCCGGGTCCATGTTGAGAGGACTCACATAGAGCTCGAGGTGCGGAGAGACGGACCGCAGATGGAACCTGGCGATGGCCCGCACCTTCGAGAGCCCTCCGAGCATCCCGAACTCCACCGGCACCCAGCCGCTCCATTCTCCCCTCCCGAGCACCGCCGAGCCGCTGCCGGTCTCGACGAGCACACCTTCGGAGACCGGGTCGGCCGTGACGGTGATCCACGTCCTGCAGGCGGGGGAACCATCCCTGAAGCCGTCCGGGGGGCCGTCGAGCGGGCACGAGAATCGCCTGTCCTCCGCCCTGACGGCGATCACCAGGCCTCCCGCCGTATCGTCGCTGATCCTCATGGGGTTGTCCGTGAAGAAGGTGAAGCTGCCCTGGCTGCCCCTGACGTCCGGGGTCCCCAGCCCGCACAGGATCCTCGCGCCGTGCGCCGACACGGGGGGGAAGTCGACGGGGAGCTTCATCAGCGTCACCGGCATGCCGTCGTCGCGCAGGTGCCTCCAGAAAGGGTCGCCCGCCCTGAGGAGCCTGGTGGCGGACCCCTCGAGAGGAAGCCTGAGTGAGCCGAGTCTGAGGTCCCGGCCGCCCGGTTCGACGGCCGAAGTGGAGAGATAGGGCGCCAGAGTCACGGGGTCGCGGTGTATGAAGTCGAATATCCCGTGGCTCTCGGGACCGGTTCCCGTGATGAAGCTCGACCATGCAACCGGGCTCTGGGGCGGGAACTCGGTGCGAAGGGGGGAGAACGAGCCCATGCGCGCGAGCCTCGAGCAGTTGGGCATCAGTCCGGCATCCATGTACGATCTGGCGAGCCCGGGGTCCATCCCGTCGATCCCGATCAGGATCACCCTGCGGGCACGGCCCGTGCGGGACCCCCGCGCGCACGAGAATGCCAGGGCGGCTGCCGGCGCCAGGGCCGCGAGCCTGAGGAACTCCCTCCTCCTCATCGCCGGGCGCCCTCCACGAGCGGTCTGCCGTCCATGTGCCGGGGTGCTTCGAGCCCCAGAGCCCTCATCACCGTGGGGGCGATGTCGCGGATCGACGCAGGGCCGGCCAGCCTTGCATTCGAGGCCAGGATGCCCGGCACGAGGGAGCTGTCGTGGCAGTGGTCGCCCGTCCAGCGGTACGGGTTGGGATGGACGGCGGAGAGGCCCGTGCCTCCGGTCACGCTGTGCCAGGACGACCTGAAGCCCGCATGTGTCCCGACCACCAGGTCGGGCGCCCTTCCGACATAGGGGCCCCGATAGGCGTCCGAGGCCCTGACGACGGACTTCACCGGTCTGCGGCCGTCGGGTGCCGCGAGCGCGAGGAGCCGTTCAGAGATCGCGTCCATGACCGAGGCGGCCTCGTCTCCCGGTTCCACCATGCCCTGCGATTCGCGCCCCTTCATGTTGAGCATGATCCCGGCCAGACCGAGCGAATAGGCCTTCGTCCGCGACCAGTCCACCCCCGACAGGTCCTCCTGGGGAGGAACGACTCCGTCGCGGAACACGAGGAACCCGATCTCGAAAAGGAACCTGTTGAGGTCCAGGCATGTGTCGAAGGCCGTGAAGCCGTGGTCGGACATGACTATCAGAATGTCGTCGCGCCCCAGGGCGTCGACGGTCTCGCCTATGAGTGCGTCCATCTTCTCGTATGCGTCGCCGACCGGAGTGCCGGGGCCGTCGCCGGCGGCCCAGCAGACGTGCTGTATCCTGTCGGGCGTGTCGAAGACGCAGACCGCCAGCCCCCGTCTCACCCTGCGAAGGGCGTCGCGGAACATCCCGCGCCTCTCCTCGAAGATGGACCATGCCTGGGACAGGAACTGCCCTTCGGAGAGCGCCCCGTTCATCAGGGCCCACGTGTCCTCGGCGAGCCCGAGGGTCGCGTAGCTGCCGGACGCGGCAGTCGAGGCAAGGTATCTCGAATAGAGCACGGGGGACGATATCGGGAACGGAGGAGACCAGGGATCGGGGTGGATGGCGGAGACATAGAGCGCGGGGGTGTCTCCGGCGGTAAGGCAGAGCCTTGCCACGCCCCTGGCCGAGGGTCCGCGGGTCCTGCTGCGGAAAGAGAGCCTGACCCAGTCCGAGAGCACTCCCGGCTCGAGCCGTACCGGGGCGCCAGTCCCTATGCGAGCCGACCACCTTCCCGACTTCTCTGCCAGATGGACCTCCAGCGGCCCGTAGCCCGACGGGGGGCCTTCCAGCAACGCCCCCCAGCGCCGCCTGCCTGTCGGTGAGAGAGCGGCCTCGATGCCGCCGGGGAGCTCTCCCTCACGTTCGCCGAACAGCGTGTAGAGACCCTGGGTCCCCCGGAGGTCGGGCACGCACATTCCGCTGAGGAGGTACCCGTCCAGCGGACCCGGGGGATACGTCACAGGGACCCTGAGCACGACCGAACGGAGTCCGAAGGCGCCAAGCAGCTCCCAGAAGGGCCTGGAGCCCCTCAGGCCCCGGACAGTATCCCTTCCCCGGCGGGTGCGCACCGTCTCCACGGAGGAGAGAACCGGGGCGTATCTGGCCCTGTCGGGCGCCAGGAAGTCGAAAATCCCGTGCTTCCCGGGATCGACACCGGTCTGGAAGGTGGTCCATGCCACCGGGGATATGCCGGGAGTGGTGGTGGCGAGTTCCGCCAGGGTTCCCGAGCGTGCAAGAGCGGCTAGGCGGGGCATCCGGCCTTCCGCGGCCAGCCTTGCCGCGATCGCCGGGGAGAGGCCGTCGAGGCCGAGCACCACCACGCGCTTCGCTAGGGGCCGGTTCGGTATCCGCGACCTCAGCAGAGCCCTCCTGGCGGACACGAACGGCCATATCAGCAGGGAGAGCATGGAGAGGGCGACCGCGTTGAGCACGGCGAGGAAGGAGGTGGCAACCCCGAACCCGGCCCCCGGCCCGACATAGGCAGGGGAGACCCCGGGAAGCAGGAGCAGGGGCAGGGCCAGCAGGAGCAGCGGCTTCAGTCGATCCTCCTCGATTCGTGCAGGCCGTATTATACTCGGATCATCGCTGCCGGTGAAGCTCTTCACCCGAACGGGGAGGTCCGGAAGATGCGCGGGAGACTCATCGCTGCCTTAGCCGCAGCCCTTGCCCTGGCCGGGTGCGGCGGTCCCAAGCTGGAGGTGGCCAACGATTCCGGCGTACCGATCACCGGCATCTCGATCGGACTCTCGGGCTCGACTTACGAATGGGATGCGATCGAGGCCTCCTCTTCCGTCTCCCGCGATCTGCACGGTCCGGTCTCGGGACTGCTCGTCATCTCGTACACCAGCGGGATCAACTCGATCTCCGACACCCTGGCGGTCCCCCCGGAGTGCGAGGACGCATCTTCCGTCTCCATCTGGATATCCGGCGACGCCACGAGCGTCAGGTACGACATCTGAACCACCCCGCCAGGGAGCGGCCCTGCGCCTGACTCCACGGAGCTGGACACCGACATGCATTCTGAACGGGTTCTGGGCATCGATCTGGGTTCCGTAAGCGTCAAGCTCGCACTGGTCGAGAACGGCGCGATCACGCGCACGGTCTACAGACGCCATCTCGGCCGCCCCTACGAGACCCTCGGGATCATCCTCCCCTCCATCCCGGGCTGGAGCACCGTCGCGGCATGCGTCACGGGCTCCGCCGCGCGGGCTGTCGGAGCCGTCGCCGGCGCACGGCCGGTGAACGAGGTGGTGGCGCTCGCTGCGGCCATCTGCAGGCTGCATCCCGAGTTCGGCTCGGTGATCGAGATGGGGGGGCAGGATTCCAAGCTCCTGCTCTTCAGGATCGAAGGCAGGAAGTGCGTCTTCGACGATTTCTCCATGAACTCGGTCTGCGCGGCCGGCACCGGCTCCTTCCTCGACCAGCAGGCCACGCGGCTGGGCATGGACGCCGAGGAGCTCGGGAGGCTCGCCCTCCGGTGCCCGCACCCGCCCAGGGTGGCAGGGAGATGCAGCGTATTCGCCAAGTCCGACATGATCCACCTTCAGCAGGTGGGCACCCCTCCCGAGGACATCGTAGCCGGGCTCTGCCTCGCGGTCGCAAGGAACTTCAAGAGCATCATCGCGGGCGGGAAGGAGTTCAGGCCTCCCGTGGGCTTCGTGGGCGGAGTCGCATCCAACGCCGGCATGGTGAGGGCCTTCGGCGAAGTCCTGTCGGAATGCAGGGGAGGCATCACAGTCCCCTCCCACTCGGCCGAACTCACAGCAGCCGGCGCGGCGCTCTGCGCCGAGGACGACCAGATATTCATCGCCGGGGAGCAGTTCACGGGCCTCCTCGCGGGCCTCGGTGCCGATCCCGCCACGGCCGGCAGCCACCCCCCGCTGATGAAGCACAGGGGCTCGCCGCCGCCTTCCTTCGTGCGTGCGGCGCCTGGAGCCGGCACGGGGTACCACCTCGGGATAGACGTTGGTTCCATAAGCACGAACCTGGCCGCAATCGACGAGGCGGGGCGCCTCGCCGCCCGCGAGTACCTGATGACGGCGGGCAGGCCCATCGAGGCCGTCAAGAAGGGCCTTGCGCTGGTGGGCGCGACTCTCGGCGAGGGGGTGAGAATCCTCTCCGCGGGTGTCACCGGATCCGGCCGCTACATGATCGGCGACTTCACGGGAGCCGACACCGTGGTCAACGAGATCACCGCACAGGCCAGGGCGGCCGTCGAGGCCTGCCCCGACGTGGATACCGTGTTCGAGATAGGCGGCCAGGACTCCAAGTACATCAGCATCCAGGGCGGCAGGGTCGTCGACTTCGAGATGAACAAGGTCTGTGCCGCCGGTACCGGATCGTTCCTCGAAGAGCAGGCGGAACGGCTCGGACTGGGCATCCGGGAGTTCGGGCCGGTGGCCCTTGAGGCTCCGGCCCCTTCCGGGCTCGGCGAGCGGTGCACCGTCTTCATGGAGAGCGACGTGGTCGCCCATCAGGCCGCGGGAGCCCCCGTCGAGGACATCGTGGGCGGCCTGTGCTACTCGATAGTCCAGAACTACCTCCACAGGGTGGTCGGCGACAGGAAGCCCGGCCGCAGGATACTCTTCCAGGGCGGCACGGCGTACAACGCCGGCGTGGTGGCAGCCTTCAACTCCGTCCTCGGCAGACCCGTGACGGTCCCCCCGGACCACGACGTCACCGGCGCCATCGGGGCCGCACTCATCGCAAGGGACAGGTCGGGAGGGAAGCCTTCGTCCTTCCGCGGTTTCGGCCTCTCAGGGATCTCCTACACCCAGTCCAGCTTCGTGTGCGAGGGCTGCCCCAACAGGTGCGAGATCCACTCGGTCGGGTTCGACGACGGCAGGCGGCTCCACTACGGCGGAAGGTGCGAGAAGTACGAGACGGGCAGGAGACCGGCCGGCGGGAAGGGCGTCAACCTCTTCCCGGTCCGGGAGGAGATCCTCCTGCGGGGCTACTCGCCGCCTGATCCCGGCGCAGACCCGTCGAGGCTGGTCGGCATCCCGAGGGCTCTCTGGTTCTGGGAGTTCTTCCCGTTCTTCAGGAGTTTCTTCGAGTCCCTCGGTTTCGGGGTGGTGCTGTCGTCGCCCTCGACCGGGGCTACCGTGCACAAGGGCGTCGAGAACGTCGCTGCCGAGACCTGCTTCCCCGTGAAGATCGCCCACGGCCATGTGCTGGATCTCCTCGAACGGGGTGCCGGCAGGATCTTCCTCCCATCCATGCTCAGAGCCTTCAGGCACGAGGGATTCGAGGAGGCCCAGAACTGCCCGTACGTGTCGGGTTCTCCCTACGTCATCGAATCCTCCCTCGGACTCGCCGGAAGGGGAGTCGGGGTGCTGGCCCCCGTGCTCGACTTCACCGGGCAGACGTCGGACTGGAAGGCCGCGATGATCTCCCTGGGCGAGTCGATGGGATGCACTTCGGGCGAGGCCTCGAGGGCGGTCGAGGAGGCTCTCGAGGCGCAGCACTCGTTCGAACGGTCCATCCGGGAGGCCGGCAGGGAGGCTCTCGACTCCCTGCCCGACAACGGCACGATGCTCGTGATAGTGAGCAGGCCCTACAACGGATGCGACCCCTCCGTGAGCTCCGATCTCCCCGCCAAGCTGTCGCGGATGGGGGTCGGAGTCATGCCCGCCGAGATGCTCGACCTGCCGATGAGGGAGACTGCCGGACTCTGCCCCGACATGTACTGGCACTACGGCCAGAAGATCCTGGCCGCGGCCCTGGCCGTGAAGAGGGATCCGAGGCTCCGCGCCGTCTATCTCACGAACTTCGGCTGCGGGCCGGATTCCTTCATCCACCACCACTTCTCCTCCCTCATGGATGGGACGCCGTTCCTCACCCTGGAGGCCGACGAGCACTCGGCCGATGCCGGGATGATCACGCGCTGCGAGGCCTTCCTCGATTCCCTCCCCGCCTCGGCCGGCGCGGGTCGGGCCGGCCTCACGGAAGCCCCCGGAAGGCGGGCCGGAAGAGTCGAGGGCCGCACGATCTGGGTCCCCAGGCTGGGCCCGGGCACGGCACTCGTGGCCGCAGCCGCCAGGAGAAGGGGGCTCGACGCCAGGGAGATGCCGGAGACGGACCGCGAGACCGTCGCGATGGGCAGGACCGTAACCTCCGGCAAGGAGTGCTATCCCGCCATCATCACTTCGGGCAACATGCTCAAGGTTCTGGGGGAGAACGATCCCGACCGCACGGCTTTCTTCATGGGCACCGCATCGGGTCCCTGCCGGTTCGGCCAGTACTGCACATATCACAGGATCCTGCTCGACCGGTCCGGTTTCTCCTCCGTGCCCATCATCACCGCCTCTTCGAGGGATTCGTACACATCGGTGCCCGGCCTGGATTCGCCGTCGTTCCAGCTCGACCTGCTCCGCGGCACCACCTGTGCGGACATCCTGAAGGCCGCATACAGGCGCACGAGCCCGTACGAGGCCAGGGAAGGCGACGCAACGAGGGCGTTCACCATCGCCATGTCCCTGGTGGAGAACGCAATGGAAAAGGGCGAAGGCCTGGGCGAAGCCATGCGGAAGTCGGCCGGCCTCTTCGGCCGGATCCCCCTGTCGGGAGTCGAAAGGCCCCTGGTGCTCGTCTTCGGCGAGATCTACGTCAGGAACGATCCCTACGCGAACTCATGGACGGAGGACCGGATCGAGGCGCTCGGCGGGGAGGTCCTGCCTACCTGGGTGCTGGAGTGGTTCGAGTTCGTCAACCACACGTTCATGACGCGCGCCCTGCGTTCGAGGAAACCCGCGGACATCCTCAGGGCGGCGGCCAAGAGCCTGCTCATGAAGTATGTCAAGCGCTCCATGGAACGCCCCTTCGCAGGGCTGCTTGAGGGACGGCACCACCCGGGGGCGGCCGAGGTTCTCGAAGCCGCCGGACCCTACATGAAGGAAAACATCGGGGGAGAGGCGATACTCTGCATAGGGGCGCCCGTGGCCCTCGCCCGGAGGGGGGCGATCGACGGGGCCGTCAACGTGCTCCCGTTCACCTGCCTGCCCGGGACCATCGTCACAGCTGTGTCCAAGCGCCTCCGCAGGGATCTGCCCGGCCTGCCGTGGCTGAACCTGGCCTTCGACGGCCAGGAGGATACCGACAACGACGCGAGGCTCGAGGCATTCATGTTCCAGGTCAGGAGCGGCGCAGCAGCACGAGGTTCGGATCGCCGCGCCGGATCCGATGCCTCCGCGGACCGCCCGGGCGCCCCGGAGCGCATCCATTCCGAAGAAAGGAAGGCTCCCGCATGGGATCGGAGGGACTCCTAGACTTCCTCGCATCCTCGCCCACTTCCGGGCATGCCGTCGGGAAGGCCTGCGACCTGCTGCGAAGCGGCGGTTTCTCCGAAACGACCGAATACGGACTGCTGGACGGGCAGTTCCCGGTCGAGTTCTTCGTCAGGCGCGGCACCGGCTCCCTGATCGCAGCCAGGCTCGGCACGGATGAACCCGCCGCCGCAGGCTTCAGGATCGCATGCGCGCACACCGACTTCCCCGGACTCCGCCTGCGCAACAACCCCGTCAGGCAGGCAGGCGGTCATTCCGTACTGTCCGTGGAGATCTACGGTTCACCCATACTCTCGACATGGTTCGACAGGGACCTGGGCCTGGCGGGCACGGCGGTCCGCAGGGAGCCCGGCGGCCGCCTCGGCACCGTGCCGTTCCGCATCCCCGGGATGGCGGCGCGGGTCTCGATGCCCGCGATGCACCTGAACCGGGGGATGAACGAGGATGGCTTCTCCTTCAACAAGGAGGACCACATCCAGCCGATCCTGACGGCAGGTTCCTTCTCCAACGAAGACCTGGCGGGAGCCGTTGCGGGCGCCTGCGGGCTGACGGCTGAGGAACTGTCGGGATGGACGGCCCATCTCGTCGATGTCCAGCCGCCGTCGGTCGGCGGGATCCGGGGCGGATTCGTGACCGGGCAGGGGATCGACGACCTGGCCATGTGCCATGCAGGGATCGAGGCGCTGCTCTCTGCGGGCAGGGCCCCGTCCACATCGGTTCTCTGCCTTTTCGACAACGAGGAGGTCGGCTCCTCGACCGGCGCCGGTGCCCAGTCGAGATTCCTCGACACCGTGCTGGAATGCCTCTCGGGCGGCACCCGGGAGATGCACAGGGCTCTCCTGGGAAGCATCCTGGTCTCCATCGACGCCGCACATGCCGTCAACCCCGCCTGGGAGTCGAAGTACGAGCGCGGCAACAGGCCAGTTTCCAACTCAGGCCCGGTGATCAAGGTCAACGCTCAGGAGAGGTACGCCACATCGGCCCTCACGGAGGCCTATTTCAGGGAGTGCGCGTCGGCCGCCGGCTCTCCGGTACAGGTCTTCGCATGCAGGAACGACATCCCGTGCGGGAGCACCATCGGGCCCATGCTGGCCACCCGTCTCGGAGTCCCCTCCGTGGACGCGGGCAATCCCGTGATGTCCATGCATTCGATAAGGGAGTGCACGGGGATCGAGGATCACGGCCGGATGACCGCCGTGCTCGCGAAGCACCTCGAGGGCGCAGTCGGACTCTGAAGTCCGGCACGAGGCGCTTCAGGCCAGGTCGATCCTCCTGAACCTGGCGGCTGCAAGCCAGAAGACGGCGGCGGACCACACGACCGCGTAGGCTATCTGCCACGCCGGCGGAGTCGTCGCGAATCCCATCGAGGTGATCATATCCTGGATCGAGGAGTCCGCGGGCCTCAGACCCGCCATCGCCAGCCGGAGCATCGGGTCCGCCGGGAAGATGAAGAAGCCGGCCGTCGAGACCACCCGAACGGTTTCGGAGAAGGCACCCTGCGGTACGGCATCCGCCACCTGCGAGACGCTGCCGAGGAAGTTCGACACTCCGGCCACGCCGAGGCAGACGATGACGGAGGCGATCCTGGGGATCAGGAGGGACACCAGGGTTACGAGCGCGAGGTTCGCGGCCGTCCAGAACAGCGGGCAGGCGAAGGCCCAGACGATCGCAGCAGGCCTGTAGGGCAGGAATGCGAGTATCGACGCCGACGTACCGTAGAACAGGATCGAGGTGACGACGCAGCAGACCGCGAAGGAAGCCGCAGTCATCCCGGAGAAGTAGGAATTCCTGGAGACCGGCTGGGCTATCCAGTATCCCGCCCTGCCCGCAGAGATCTCCTCGGGGAGCAGGGAGCTCCCGAGTATCATTATGAAGCCCGTGGCCAGCGTTGCCGCCATCGGCACCGTCATGAAGATCACGCCGAAGGCCGTGTCGGGGCTCGCTGCCTCGCCCGGGTCGGTGGTCCTGATCCCCGTGAGCAGCAGCGTCACCAGAAGGGGATATAGGAGGGCGAGACCCACGGGGACCGTGATCAGGCGGTTCTTCGACATCTGCTTCATCCCCGCCTCGAAGAGCGCAGCCATGCCCTTCATGCCGCACCTCCACCCGCCAGGCGCACGAAGAGGTCCTCGAGGCTTTCGCGCCTCATCTCCACGGCGGTGAAGGGTATCCCCGAGCCTGCCGCGAGGGCGACGAACCCGGGGAAGGCCTCCTCCGAGACCGTCGCTTCGATCCCGTGATCGCACTCGAAGACCTCGAGGTCCGATCTCCTCAGGAACGAGGCCATCTCGACGGGGGAGGGGGTCTCTATCCTCGCCCTGCCGGTGTGGCGGACGAGCCCGGACAGTTCTCCGGAGGCGACGACCTTGCCCTTCTTCATGAATGCGGCCATGCCGCACACCGCCTCCACCTCGCCGAGGAGGTGGGAGTTGATGACGATCGTGGAGCCTCTCGAGGCCTGCTCCCTGACCATCGTTCTCAGTTCGATCCTGGCTTCGGGGTCGAGGCCGTTGGACGGCTCGTCGAGGAAGAGCATCCCGGGCTCGCCCGCGAAGGCCATCGCGAGCGCTGTGCGCTGCACCTGCCCGCGGGACATCTTCGAGAACGGCCGGTTGGCCAGCTCGGTGCACGACAGCTGCTCGCACCTTTCCATGAGGTCGGCCTGGGTGCCCCGTCCCCTCACGCGCAGGAGCATGCCGTGCATGACGGAAGGGGTGAGGTTGCCGGGGAACCGGATTATCTCGGGGAGATACCTGACGTGCTCCCGCGATGTGGGGATCCTGGAATCGACCCCTCCGATCAGAGCCGTTCCGGAGTCCGGCCTCACCAGAGTCAGGACGGATTTCATGAAGGTGCTCTTGCCGGCCCCGTTGCTCCCGAGCAGGGCGAAGACGGCGCCTCCAGGGATATCAAGGGTAAGGGGCTCGAGCGCCCGGAGGCGTCCGTAGGTCTTGGACAGGCCCTCGACACGAAGAGCTGCAGGCATCATAGCTTGTGTCCATCCATGAGGGTTTTCGGCAAACCGGAGAGGAACATTGGACAAACGGTTCCCTTGGGCAAGAGTTGCGCTCTCGGTCCTCGCCGGGGCGGCGGCGACATGGCTGATGCTGGGCGGGGCCTCCGGCAGGCTGGGCGAGAGGGTGTCGCAGATCTCCGACACCCTGGCATCCACCGATGCATCCCTCCTGGCGCCGGCATTCCTGCTCTACGCGGCCAGCATCTGCATCCGCGCCGTCAGGATGCATCTCCTCAGCAGCGACGGCATCCCGTCCACGAAAGCACTCCGGATCACCGCCATCCATGCCGGCCTGGGGCACGCGCTGCCTCTCCGCCTCTCCGACGTGGCTCTCGTCGGGCTCCTGCGGGGGTACGCATCCGTGCCTGCGGGGCAGGGCACGGGCATCGTCATCATCGCCAAGCTGCTGGATGTCGCGTCTCTCGGCCTGACGGTGTCGGGTGCGATCCTGTACGGAGCCGGGGGCGGGGTGCTGATCGCTGCCTGCGTGGCGGTCATCGCGGGAGCTGCCGGGATCCTGCTCCTCCCGTTCCTGATGAGGATTCTCGCAGGAATCGGAAGGCGTTTCGGAGGCGGCCGCCGGGCCAGGGGCTTCATGGATTCCCTTGCGGAGGCATCGGCGATCTGGATGACGTCGAAGCGAAGGTTCGCATGGGCATTCGTGCTCTCCGTCGCGACCTGGGCGGCCAAGATGTCGATGTTCGTGCTGCTGGCGAGAGCGGTAGGGCTGCAGGAGCCTCCGTTCTGGCAGATCTTCCTTGCCGGAGCCGTGACCGATCTTATAATGGCCCTGCCGGTCCACGGGCTCTTCAGCCTGGGCACGGCCGAGGCCGGCTGGACCGCCGGCTTCGCGGTTCTCGGAGTGTCCGGCGAGGGGATAGTGACGGCCGGCTTCGGCGTGCACATCCTCTGGATGATGATGGCCTTCCTCGGGCTGCTCGCGGCTGTGCCCCTGCTCTGGAGCAGCCGCCCGGGACAAGGTGGCGGACATGGCAATCGCTGAGAGGAAGATCGTGGTGGGCGCCGGAGTGGCCGGACTCACCCTCGCCGAGAGGCTCTGCGCCGGAGGCGGGTGCGAGGTCACCGTCCTCGAGGGGGAGGAGTCCCCGGGCGGGCTGGCCCGCACCTTCACGCGCGAGGGCTTCCGCTTCGACATCGGCCCGCACCGGTTCCACACCTCCGACACAGCCGTTCAGTCGTACCTGCTCGAGATACTCGGCTCCGAGATCACGGCCATCCCCAGGGCCAGCAGCGTCTACATCGCCGGCAGATATCAGGACTGGCCGCTCTCGCTCGGGGGCGTGACGAAGCTGCCCTTCTCGATGCTCCTCCCGTCGGCGCTCGACCTGTTCAGGGTGGGAACCCGCGGGACCCCCGCCAGTTTCGCCGACCACATCATCGCGAGATACGGAAGGAACCTGTACCGGCATTTCTTCAGGGGCTACACGCGCAAGTTCACCGGCCTCGACGGATCGGAGCTGCACACGGACTGGGCCGCCGCAGGTGTCGACAGGGCCGTGATCGACAGGAAGGTGAAGGCCGACAGTCTGCTCTCTCTTGCCAGGAGCCTCGTCTTCCCCTCCCCGGTGACCACGAGCTTCATCTATCCGGAAAGTGGCGGGATACAGAGATTCCCCGACCTGCTGGCCGAAAGGATCGAGGCGTCGGGCGGCACGATACGCCTGTCGACCCGGGTCGCGGGCCTCCTCGAGGACGGGGGAGCCGTACGCGGGGTCAGGCTCTCGGACGGGAGCGAGGTCGAAGGTTCGGAAGTCTTCTGGTCCGCACCAGTCACGGAAGCCTTCCCCGGGCTCGAACTCCACTTCATAGACACGATCGTCTACAACGTCGCGCTCAGGGCCAGGACGGAAAACGCATACCAGTGGTGCTACTTCGGGGAGCCCGGGATCTGCTTCAGCCGGCTCTCCATCCCCCGCAACTTCAGCGAGGCCATGGTGCCCAGGGGCGCCGACAGCCTCGTCGCCGAGGTGACCTGCCCGCCGGGGGATCCGCTCTGGGATTCGCCCTCGTCCATGATCCAGCGTCTGATGGAGGATCTTGGCAGGGTGGGTGCCGCGGCGCCGGAGGACATCCTCTTCATCTCGCCCGAGAAGGTCCGGCGGAGCTATCCCGTCTACACGCTGGACTACAAGGAGCGCCTCGCTGCGATCCGCCCTCCCGCCGGCCTCAGGCTCCTGGGCCGTTGCGGTACGTTCTGGTACAACAACATGGATCATTCGATCTCCCAGGGTCTTGCCATGGCTTCCGGCGGGGACGTCCCGAGAGAGTTCTGGAAGGCTTCGGTCGGGACCAGTTAGAAACATCAATATCCTCCAGGGTCTTGCCATGGCTTCCGGCGGCTCCTTGACACTCCGCTCCCCCCAGCCGATCAATACCCTGTGCGGGTGCAGGAAGGCGGTGTGAATCCGCCGCGGTGGCGCCACTGTGACCGGGGACCCGAACCGATAGCTGCCACTGCCCGGATGGGCGGGAAGGCCGGGAAGGGGATGATCCGGAAGCCAGGATACTGCGCCGCGTGACAGCGGGAACGATCCCTCCGCTCCAGGGGGATTCCCGGGTCCGCCTCCATCCGCACCGAAAGCGGAGGAGGCGGTTTGTTCATCCTGCCCATCATCGCGGTGATCACGGCGGCCGGGGTTGCCTCCCGGCCCGTCCGCGCGCTCGATCCATCGGGCTCCCCTGTCGCAGGAGCGGTCCTCGAGACCGGGGGCACCGTCTCGATGAGCGGCCCCGACGGCAGCTTCACCGGGCCGGTGATGCCGGGCGACACCGCCCGCGTCAGCGCGATGGGCTACGAGCCATGGAGCGGCATTGTCCCGTGGGATGGCGGGATAATCCTTTTCCCCGATGCCCTTCCGAGCGGCGTTCTCATACCCGTGACCGCGAGGAGACACTCGGCCGCCTCGCAGGGGCTGGCCGTCACGGAGGTGGAGGCCGGCGGGATACCGTCGGCAGGCATGCCGGGCGCCCACGGGATCGAGATCGTCTCACCCGGCGTGGCCGTGCGCGAGTACGGAGGGGCCGCATCCGTCCTCTCCTTCTCCGTGAGAGGCTCCGACCCGTCGCAGATAGGCTGGAGCATAGACGGCCACAGGATAGGGAGCTCCATGGACGGCACCCCCGCAGTCTGCATCTTCCATGGGCTCTTCGCCTCCATGCGCCTGGCGCGCGGGGGGGGATCGGCCTTCAGCGACGGAGGCCTGGCCGGCACCGTCGAACTGGCCGCGGCTTCACCGGGCGACCCTCCGTCGATCTTCGCAGGAGCCGATTCCAGGAACGGCCTATGGGCCGGCGCCTCCAGCCCGCTCGGCGGTTCCTCGAGACTCTCCCTCTCCTTCTCCTCGCCGAAGGGACCCTCGGGCGGAGACGGGCGTTCCGGGGGGACCCTCTTCACCGCATCGGCCGGGGCCTTCTCGACGGGCACGCTGATGACCAGTTCCTCCGGCGAGGTGGAGAGTCCGGACTGGTCTCCCTCGGAAGCCTCGATCCGCCGCTCGTCGCTCGATTCCTGGGTCACATGCGGCATGGGCTGCGGATTCTCCGCAGAGGGTTCGATCCATGCCGGGGGGACGCGGTACGTTTCGGATTCGCCCGATTCGACGCGCGACAGCCATTCCGAAGGCGCCTCGGACGCCGCGCTGGCGTTCACCCCGTCGGGCCTGCCCCTCTCCATCGAGACCTCGGCCGACATCAGGAGGGAATGGGCGGGCGGCACGGCACTCGGTTCCCGGAGCAGGACCCTTTCCTCGATCGGCGTTCTGGGCTCCGCATTCGCAGGTCCGCTGCTCGTCTCGGCCGCCGCCAGGGCAGAGACGGCCACGGACGAGCGCCCCGGCATAGGGGCGCGGGTATCCGCGACCCTGGACCGGGGGTGGCTCACGGTCGAGGCGGCCCTGTCACGGAGCTTCAGGAGGCCGACGTTCAACGAACTCTACTGGCCCTCCGACCCCTTCGCCGAAGGCAATCCCGATCTCGGGCCGGAAACGTCGACGGAGGCGGATGTGTCGGCCAGGGTTTCCCTCGGTCTGCTTTCATCGGGCATCTCGCTCTTCTACGCCGTCTCCGACGACCTGATAATCTGGACCCCGGGGGCCGGCGGGGTCTGGAGCCCCTGCAACATCTCACGTGCCCTCCGCCGCGGGGTCGAGCTGGACGGGACGCTGCGCGCCGGAGCCTTCACAGCCGCCGGCTCCGTGACCCTGCAGCGCATCACCGATGCGGTCGAAGGCTCCACGAACGAAGGCATGATGCTGCCCTACAGACCGGAGATCACTGCCGGACTCCTCGTCGAGGCGGAGATCATGGGCATGACCCCGGGCATCTCGATCTCGACGACCGGGAACAGGTGGATCAACGCCGCGAACACCATCGATCTGCCCTCGTATTCGCTTCTCGGGGCATCGCTCTCGGCTCCGGTCCCGTGGATCGGCGGCCTTTCACTCGAGCTCGACGGCACGAACGTTCTCGACACCAGGTACGAGGAGACGAACGGCTATCCCGGCCGCCGCCGGACATTCTCGGCCGAACTCAGATGGGAGGGACCCCGTTGAAGAAGCTCTCAGCCGCTCTTGCGGCATGCCTTGCAGCGATATCCGGATGCGGTTCCAGCACGGGGCCATCCGGTCCCGGGGCCGGCGCCGGCGTGGCCTGGTTCGACGGGATCGCCTGCACTGTCGACATCTACTATCCGCAGGACGGCACCCTCTCTCCTGGAGCCTTCGTAACCGGCGTGGCCCCCAACGATATCGTCCTGCTCGAAGACGGCACCATCGCCGTGGTCAACTCGATCTCGTACTCCGTCTCGTTCTTCGATCCGGCGGAGCCGGGACAGCTCGTCGCCGAGACCATCCTGCCCGCGGGCGTGAACCCGTACTGCGCCTGCGTCGACGGATCGAGGCTCTACGTATCCTGCCTCCTGGGAGAGTCGAGCGGGGGGCCGGGAGTTTGCGTGATAGACCTCTCGACTCACGAGGTGATCGACGAGTTCTACGGAGTCCCCAACGCGAGCGGGATCGCTGCTGCATCGGGCAGGCTCTTCGTCAGCACCCAGAACTGGCCGGATGCCTCGGTGCAGGGCACGTTCGTGCTCGACCCCGAGACAGGGGAGGTGCTCGACACGCTCGCCACTCCGCCCAACACGACCACCCTCAGATACTTCCCCGCGACGGGGATGATCCACGCTTCCTCGACGACCTACACCGACGACGGCGCCATCACCATCATCGATCCATCCGCCCCGGCCATCGCAGGCACCATCGCCACCGGAGGAACCCCGGGCCTGCCGTGCAGGATCGGCGACCGGTTCGTCGCCGGCGATTCCTGGTCGTCCTCGCGAGTGTATCTCTACGACGAAGCCGGCACGATGGAGACCTTCGACGCCGGGTTCGGCATCACGGGGATCGCGGCGACCGGGGACACCCTCTTCATGACGGCCTTCGATTCCGACATCATGCTGGTGATGGACGGCTCGACCATGGCTCCGGTCGACACCCTCCAGGCTGGCGACGGCCCCCAGGGAATCCTGATAATCCCCGAATAGAACAGCAGAGGGGAGGAGGCCGCGGTGCCCAGGTGCGACATGCACGTTCACTCCATGTACTCCCGCGCCACGGGATACTGGTTCCTCAGGGCGCTGCAGGCCCCAGAGAGCTTCACGCCGCCCGAGCTCCTGTACGAGAAGGCCCGCGACAGGGGCATGGACTTCGTCACGATAACCGACATCAACACCATCGAAGGCGTGATGAGGATCATCGACCTGCCCGGCACGTTCACCGGCGAGGAGATCAGAACCTTCCTCCACGGCAGCAGGGCGGCCGTCCACATCCTGGCCTACGGCTTCGACCCGGCCGACCACGACGAGATGTCCAGGCTGCGCGAGAGCTTCGAGGACCTGACGGATTTCCTCTCCGACAGGGGCATCCCCTTCGCCCTGGCCCACCCGTTCCATTCCGAGGGACCCTCCCCGGCCTATGCCGAGCTGGCCCTGGCCATGAGAAGATGTCCGCTCGTCGAGGCCCTGAACGGAAGCAGGCTGGCGGCCGAGAACGCGATGGTGGCACCGTCGGTCGGGATCGTCAGGGGTGATCCGGGATTCGCGGGCTTCATCGGCGGTTCGGACGACCGCTGCGGGCGCTTCATCGGCAACGCCTTCACCGCCGTTCCCCGGGCCGCGACGGCGGGTGAGTTCCTGAAGGAGGTGGCCTCGGGGAGGGGAGCGCCCGGCGGCGCATCCGGTTCGGCGATACGGTCGGCCTACTCCACCTATTCCATCGCCTACTCCTTCTACAGGGAGAGGCTCCAGGCACAGAAGCTGCCGCTCTTCGCCTCGGCCGCGGCCGACAGGATGTTCGGACCCGGGAGGCCCGAGCCTCCCACCCTGTGGCAGAAGGCCGACCTGGCCCTGCATTCGCTCTATCACCGGACCCTCTCCTCACCCGACCCGGGCCCGGAGAGCTTCCTGCTCGAGGAGCTGCTCGAGATCGGCAAGGACCTCTGGGCGAGGGGCGAGCCCAGGGGCGAGGACATCGACGAACGTACGTTCCGCATCTTCAGCAACACGACGAACCGTCTCATCGACCGCCTCTCCGGCCTGTTGTTCCGCCGCATAACAGACGGCAAGTTCCTCGAGGCGTTCGAGGCGGTTTCGGCCCTGATCCCCGTGCTGCTGCTGAACGCGCCCTACCCGATGTCGTTCTTCAACATGCGGCGGGGCAGGAGGGCTGCCGCCGAGTTCGCGGCAGGCACCCCGGGATGCTCCCCGCCTCCGTCCAGCGGAGCAAGGGCCTGGTTCACCGATACCATAGACGACCTGAACGGGGTCTCCAGGACCCTGCAGAAGTTCAGCCGCCTGGCCTTCGACTCGGGACGGAAGCTCGCGGTGATAGCCAGCCAGGAACGGCCCCTGTCCTTCGAGGGGTGGGTAGTGAACTTCCCGCCGGTGCGCGAGTTCCCCGTGCCGGACTACGAGTCGAAGATGCTCGCCATCCCGCCCTTCCTCGACCTCCTGCGGTTCGTCGAGGACAACGACTTCGAGGCGCTGTACATCTCCACGCCGGGGCCGGTGGGCCTCTCGGCCCTGCTCATATCCAAGCTCCTCGGGATCCCGTCCTTCGGCATCTACCACACCGACCTGCCGCGGCACGTGAACCAGATATCCCGCGACGGGCACATGGGCGAGTTCGCAGCCACGGCCATGGGCTGGTTCTACTCCGCCACCGACCATGTGATGGTCCCCAGCCGCTACTACATGGAGGAGCTGGACAAGCTGGGAGTGCCCAGACAGAAGATGACGATCTTCCCCAGAGGGATAGACACGGGAGCCTTCTCGCCGTCCTGGCGGGATCCCGGCTTCTTCGGGCGCTTCGGAGCCTCGGAGGGTTCGGTGCGCCTGGTCTACGTGGGAAGGGTGTCGCGCGAGAAGGATCTGGACGTGCTGGCCGAGGCCTTCCTAGCCGCCAGGGCGGAGT
Organism: Candidatus Fermentibacter sp.; assembly: GCA_030373045.1. Classification (NCBI taxonomy): domain Bacteria; kingdom Pseudomonadati; phylum Candidatus Fermentibacterota; class Candidatus Fermentibacteria; order Candidatus Fermentibacterales; family Candidatus Fermentibacteraceae; genus Candidatus Fermentibacter; species Candidatus Fermentibacter sp. Next base: position 16,657 of record JAUCPW010000009.1, on the reverse strand, counting down.
TCCCGGATATCGAGCTGTTCATCGTCGGCGACGGGCCCTATCTGGCCGAGCTCACGCTCGGGCTGAGCGGGAGAGGCTGCCACTTCTGCGGCATCCTCAGGGGCGATGACCTGTCCAGGGCCTATGCCTCGGCCGACGTCTTCGTCTTCCCGAGCACCACCGACACCTTCGGGAACGTGGTCCTCGAAGCCGCCGCATCCGGGGTGCCGTCCATCGTCACGGACATGGGCGGGCCCATGGAGATCATCGAGCCGGGCGTCTCGGGCGTGGTCGCCCGTGGCCGCGACGTCGAGGGATTCGCCTCGGCGATCCTCGCCATGGCCCGCGATGCATCCCTCCGGAAGGGGATGGGGGAGGCCGCGAGGCGCAGGGCCATGGAGAGGACGTGGGAGAAGGCCTTCGACGCCGTATGGGACGCCATGCCGGAGCCCGGCGCGGGCGCTGGCGGCGGTTCGGGATCATAGGACCCCTGTCCGGCTTGAATGATCGGACTCCAGGACGTAGAATGTGGCGATCGGGGCGTGGCGCAGCCCGGTAGCGCACCTGCTTTGGGAGCAGGGGGTCGCCGGTTCGAATCCGGCCGCCCCGACCACCTCGCCCGCGTCGCGGGCGAGGCGGAAGCGACAGTGACTTTGCGAAGCAAAGTCGCGAGAGCGATCCAGCCGGAAGCTGGCTGCACGCGCACTCGCTGTTCGCTTGTTCCTGCGCCTGCAGGAACAAGCAGGCCCGGCAGTTGCCCGCCACTTCCCGGATCCACCTGCGTGGCGGGCAATGAGAGGGCCGAAGCGTACTTCTTCAGACGCTACCCTGCGATTTCGCGGAGCGAAATCGCCGTGTTGACTTGCACGACATCCCGGGCGATTTTATACCAGTCTATCCAGAATACACCCATCCCAACCCGGGAGCGATGCAATGCGTTTCCTGCCCCTGCTCTTCCTGCTGTTCCAGGCCGCATACTCCGAACCAAGCGCCTACCACTCGGTATGGATCGCCCCCGTCGGCCCGGCAGACATCCGTGCACTCGAGGCAGCGGGATTCGACATAGAGTCGGTGCGCGACTCCCGCGCGCGCATCTACGTCGATGCCGACGGCGAGGCTCTCCTGTTCCGCATGGGCTTCATGCCCGCGGCTGTGTCCCAGCCCGAGCCCCTCGTCCCGTATCCGTCGCTCGCGGCAGTGAACGACACCCTGGAGGCCATAGTGGCGCGCAACCCCGGCATCTGCAGGCTCGAGAACATCGGCAGCAGCTACGGCGGCAGGCCAATCTACGCCGTGGTGGTCTCCGACAACGTGGCCACCGAGGAGATAGAGCCCGAGTTCCGCCTCATCGGCGCCATCCATGGGGACGAGAAGGCCGGCGGCATGGTGGCCCTCAACTTCCTCAGGAACCTGGCCGACAACGCCGACACGAGCCCGATGTGCGAATACGTGGTGGAGACGGCCGAGACCTGGGTGATCCCGGTCATGAACCCGGACGGCTACTTCTCCAACAGCCGCTACAACGGCAACGGCATCGACCTGAACCGCAACCTCAGCTACCACTGGCAGCCGGGTGCCGGCGGCGGATCGAGCCCGTTCTCGGAACCAGAGACCCAGCACCTCAGGGACATCACGATGACGGAATGGCCCGCCCAGACCTCCCTGCACAATCCGTTCTGCGCCAGCATGTCGCTGCACGGAGGGGAGGCCTGCTTCAACTACGTGTGGAACTACTCCTCGGCCGCCGTCCCCGACACGACCCTGATAGTCTCCATGGCGAACGACTACGCGGCCCTGTGCCAGGTTCCCGGATTCTGGGTGACCGAGGGCTGGGCCTGGTACGTGATCACCGGCGACGTGAACGACTGGAGCTACGGCGAATACGGCGGGATCGACCACACGGTAGAGGTTCACGGCGACAAGCAGTACACCGACTGGCCACTCCTTGCGTCGCAGCACTACATGGCGCTGCTCGACTTCTATGTGAACAGCACCTACGGATTCTGGGGCACCGTGACCAACAGCTACGGAACGCCTCTCGACGCTAACATCCAGGTCACCAGGACGGACGGTGCCGACAGCGAGCCGATGATGTTCTGCCGCAACGACGTCACCATGGGCGACTACGCCAAGCCGGCCCTCCCCGGAACCTACGACATCACGGCCACCGTATCCGGGTTCGCGCCCCAGACCGTGTCCGACGTGGTGCTCGGCTCCTCGGCGAGGGTCGAGGTCAGCTTCGTGTTCGACGCCACGGGCATCGGAGGCTCGACGCCCGGTGCAGGCTCCCTCGCCGTCTCCGCATCGGCAAATCCCTCCTCCGGGCCTGTCGCGCTCAGCTGCACGACAGGGCTTGAGGGAAGCCTCACAATCTTCGATATTACCGGCCGTTCGGTCTTCGCCGCCGATGTTCCGGCAGGCGGTGCCGATATCACATGGAACGGTACAACGGGGGAGGGCGCCCCGGTGCCGGCCGGAGTCTACATCGCCAGGCTCACTGACGGCAGCGGGACTGCATCCGCCAGACTCGTACGCCAGAACTAGGAAGGTACCTCATGGCTCACAAGAAATCCGGCTCCAGCTCCAGGAACGGCAGGGACACCGCTGGCCGCAGACTGGGCGTGAAGGCCCCCGCCGGCAGCTTCGTCACCGCCGGCACGATCATCCTCAGGCAGCGCGGTACTCCGATCCATCCCGGGACCAACGTCGGGATCGGTTCCGACGACACCCTGTTCGCCAAGGCGGACGGCGTGGTCAGGTTCCATACCATGAACAGCAGGAGGGTCGCTTCCGTACTCCCGGAGTGATGGGCAGGGCGTGTTGCCTGATGCCGATTTCCTGCTCGTACACGCGGGCCAGCTGATCACCGTGCCGGGCGGCCCCGCCGCCCGGCGCGGCGCAGACGCCCGCCTCCTCGGAATCGTGACGGACGGGGCCGCCGCCTGCCGTGGCGGCAGGATCGTCTGGACCGGCCCCACCGATGAACTCCGTTCCGCAGTCACAGCATCGCCATGCGCGGTGACCCTCGATGCGGGGGGCATGCTCGTCATGCCCGGCTTCGTGGATCCGCACACTCACCCCGTCTTCGCAGGCACTCGCGAGGCCGAGTATGCCATGCGCGCCGAAGGCAGGAGCTACCTGGAGATAGCCGGCGCCGGCGGCGGCATAGCCTCCACCATGAGGTCCACCCGCTCGGCCGGCAGGAAAACCCTTGCCGCCGCACTCGACAGGCACCTGGCCGACATGCTCAGGTTCGGCACCACGACCCTGGAGGCCAAGAGCGGGTACTCCCTCGACCTCGAAGGCGAGATCGCCGCGCTGGAGCTCCTGCGCGAGGCGTCCAGCTCATCGCACCAGACCATCGTGCCCACGTTCATGGGCCCCCATGCCGTACCCCCCGAGTACGAAGGCAGGCCCGACGACTACATCTCCTTCCTGATCTCGGAGGTCCTGCCCGTCGTCGCAGGGAGAAGGCTCGCCGTCTTCGCCGACATATTCTGCGAGCATGGCGCCTTCGATGCAGCCCAGAGCGAGAGATTCCTCGGAGCCGCCTCCGATGCGGGTCTGGGTCTGCGGATCCACGCGGACGAGTTCACGGCTTGCGGAGGGGCGGAACTCGCCGCCCGGATCGGCGCGGGCAGCGCAGACCACCTCCTGGCTGCGGCAGATGCCGGCGTGGCGGCTCTGGCCGCCTCGGGCACGACGGCCATCCTTCTGCCCGGCACTGCATTCAACCTGGGTCTTGCATTCCCGGACGGCCGGAGATTCCTCGACGCCGGCGCGGCGGTGGCCCTGGCCACCGACTTCAATCCGGGGAGCTGCTACTGCCCGTCCATGCCCTTCGTCATCAGCACCGCCGTATCGAGGTGCGGATTCACCGTCGAGGAGGCGCTCGTGGCCTCCACGGCCAACGCGGCCGCATCGCTCGGACTCGGCGGCCTGAAGGGCACCCTGGCACCGGGAGCCGACGCCGATTTCACCATCTGGGACCTGGACGACTACAGGGGGATACCCTATCACCTCGCCGCGCCCGATATTCTCTCGGTCCACACCTCGTCGAAACCCGCCTGGAACAGAGTGGACGGAAGGCTGGGCAGTCGATAGATGGCCGACATCTCCCTGAAGAAGAAGGCGCACGACCTGCTCCAGAAGGGCAAGCTGGACAGCGCCCTCCGCGTCTTCCAGGCGGTCCTGAAGGAGGACCCGGAGGAGGCTTCGGTCCACAACAGCGCGGGGGACGTGCTGCTCAAGCTCAAGCGCAAGGACGAGGCCCTGGTGCACTTCGCCAGGGCGTCCGAGCTCTACATGAAGGACGGGCTGCACATGGTGGCCCTGTCCGTGAGCAGGAAGGCCCTGAGGGCCGAACCGTCCTTCGCCTCGGCCCATTTCGTCATGGGCGCCTGCTTCGACGAGCAGAGCAAGCCCGATCAGGCGCGCCGCGAGTATGTCGCATTCCTGAAGAGCGCCACCGACAAGAACGATCCCATGGTCCTCACGGCCCTGACGGCGCTCGCCAGGCTGGATCCCGAGGACAGGAACTGGGTGCTCCGCCTGGCCAGGGTGGCCTTCGTGCAGAAGAAGGAGAGCATCCTCGACCGCTGCGTCTCCATGGCTGCAGAGAGGGGCTTCCCCGAGCACAAGAAGATGGTCAGCATGCTCGAGGAGCTCCGCCAGGAACTCAGGCCGAAGGAGACCGTCGAGGAGGAGATCAAGATAGAGCAGGTCGCCTTCGACTCGGGCGACATCATAGAGGCCGATGACGCGGAGGAGGAGCCCGAGGTCCCCCAGCGGAAGCGGATAGGGGAGTACTTCGTAGCCGACGGCCTCCTCAAAGCGAGCGACGTCCTCAGGGGTCTCGAGATCCAGCTCGCTTCGCGCGACCACAAGAGGCTCGGCGACGTGCTCGTGGACATGGGGCTGGTCTCCACCCGGCAGGTGCGCGAGGCGCTCTCCAAACAGGTGCTCGACATGAAGCAGCGCCTCGAGAAGCGCCCCGGCGACGCCCTCGGCTACGTGGAGCTGGGCAACCTCCTGCTCGATGTCAGCGACTTCTACGGCGCGGTCGAGGCATATCTGAAGGCGGCCGAGATATACAGGGCGACGGGCAGGGAGAAGATGGTCTTCGAGCTTCTCGAGGGCGTTCTCGACATCTGCCCAGAATCCCTGGCGGCGGCGCGCGAGCTGGTGCGCACCAGGACCTCTCTCGGCCCGGAGGGCCAGGCCCGATCGCTCTACAGGCTCGCCGTCGCGTACCTTCTCAACGACAGCCCTCACGAGGCCGTGGCCGCACTGGATGCGTCCGTACAGGCGGATCCCGACTTCACGATGGCCGTGACCCTGCTCGAGGGCGTGCGGCCCGGCCTGGCCGACGCCGACAACTACGCCGACATCGCGTCGATCCTGGCCGACATCGACCGCATGTTCGACTCCGATTCGGCCCGCGCCCTCGCGGCGCTGGTCAAGGAGTTCCAGGACGGCATCGAGGCCGCCGTCCCGTCCGACGACTACAACACCCACTACGACCTGGGCATAGCCTACAGGGAGATGGGGCTGCTCCGCGAGGCGGTGGACGAGTTCAGCCAGGTCCTGGCCAGCCCCGAACACCGCATCAAGGCCCGCGAGATGCTCGGCAGGTGCTACCTCAACATGGGCCGGTTCGACGAAGCGGAGGAGCACTTCCAGAAGGGGATGACCCTGGCCGGCAAGGATACCGTCGCCCTCGTCGGATTCCACCTCAACACCGCCCAGGTGTTCGAGGCCACGGGAAGGAAGCGGCAGGCGGAAGCCGAGAGGAAGGCGGCCGAGAAGCTGGACCCGGTCCTGGTGCGGATCCAGGCCCGTGTCGAGTAGGGGGGCGTCCCGGGCAGGAAGCCCGGAGCACCCCTTCACCGAATCCCCGGAGAAAGTGCCGCAATGATCGAGAGCGTCCCTTTCTGGCTCGCTGCTCTCCTGATCATCGGCGCCCTGTTCGCACTGGAGATCACGAGGCGCCGGCTGAACTCTGCCCGCAGGCGTAACGAAGCCCTCAGGCGCGATCTCGACGGAGCGCTCGCGGAACTCGATTCCGCGGCCAATCTGCGCTCGGAACTGCTGTCCAGGATAGGCCAGTCCCTCAAGAAACCGCTCGAGTCCATCCGGTCGGCGACGGAGGAGATATCCCGTCCGCTGGAATGCCCGGAATGGATGAAGGAGCAGCTCGGCCTCCTCTCCAAGGAGATCGACAACATAGGCAAGTTCATCGACCTGATCGGCGAGATAGTCACACTGGACAAGCTCTCGGGGAAGTCGGCCTCGCCGCCGCTCTCGGGCGGTGCGGTCACCGATCTCGAAGCCGTGCTCACGGACGTGGTGCAGGCATCCTCCGCCCGTCTGTCGGAGCGGGGCGTCTCGATGACTGTCGCCATGGACACGGGCGTGCTCGTGGCGGGTGACGAGGGATACCTGCGGCAGGCCTTCGATGCGATCGTCTCGGAGACGGAACGGTTCGCCGGAAGGGGCGGCATGGTCCATGTCGACCTGTCCGCAGGGGAGGGAACCGCCCGAGTTTCGCTCGACTATAGAGGCTCTGTGAACACGGAAGCATCGCCCTCCCTGCTGTCGCTGGAACTCGCGAGGCAGATAGTCGCCGGACACGGCGGCTGGATACAGGAGGCTGCGAAGAAGGGCCAGTTCACGATCGAGCTCCCCACCATCTCCGCTCCGCGAGGATCGCAGGGGGAACCGGATGAACAGAGAGATCTTCAGGAAGTATGACATCAGGGGCCTCTACCCGGAGGACCTCGACGACCTGACGGTCCGCACGATCGGATACGCCACGGGGATGCTGGCCGGCCACGGAGGCCTCCTGGCCATAGGTCGGGACTGCCGCCTCTCGGGAGGCGCTCTGTCCGGACAGCTCGCCATCGGCGCCGCATCCGCAGGTGCCCGGATAGTCGACCTCGGGGTGCAGACCACGCCCATGACCTATTTCGCGGCCTACACCGCGGGCCCCGACGCCACGGCCATGATCACCGGGAGCCACAACCCCCCGGAATACAACGGTTTCAAGCTGATGAAGGGCACTCATACCCTCTCCGGCGACGAGATCGCTGTACTGGCCGACTCCCGGGCCCCTCGGGAGTTCAGCGAACCGGCGATCGGGCGGATGGACGTCCTGGAACCCTACATGGACCGGCTCCGGGCGGAGTTCTGCCTGGAGAGATCGCTCAAGGTCGTGGTCGACGCGGGCAACGGCACGGGCGGCATGCCCGCCTGCAGGATCCTGGGTGAGCTGGGCTGCAGGGTAGTGCCTCTGTTCTGCGGGATGGACGGACGCTTCCCGAACCACCACCCGGATCCGACCGTCGAGGAGAACCTCGCGGTCCTGAAGGAGGCCGTGGTATCCGAGAAGGCCGACCTGGGGATAGCCTTCGACGGAGACGCCGACAGGCTGGGCGTGGTGGACGACCGCGGCCGGACGGTGTTCGGCGACAGGGTCCTCACCGTGCTCGCTCTTGCTCTCCTCGAGGACAATCCCGGCGCGACCGTCATCTCGGAGGTGAAGGCCTCGCGCATCTTCTACGATCTGGTCGAGGCCGCGGGCGGCAGGCCGGTGATGTCGGCGACGGGGCACTCCCTCATCAAGCAGAGGATGCTCGACGAGAACGCCCTCCTGGCCGGCGAGATGAGCGGGCACATCTTCTACCGCGACAGGTACTACGGGTTCGACGACGCCCTCTACGCCTCGCTCAGGCTCATCGAGACCATATCATCGAGCGGCGGCTCCATGTCCGACCTTCTGTCCGGCCTTCCCGAAGCTCACGCCACGCCCGAGATCAGGGAGGACTGCCCGGACAGGGACAAGTTCAGGATCGTAGACCTCGTCCGGGAGTCGATCTCGAGCCGCTTCCCGACCACCAGCATCGACGGGGTCAGAGTGGACTTCCCCGGGGGATGGGGCCTCATAAGGGCGTCCAACACCCAGCCTGTTCTCGTTATGCGCTTCGAGGCCTCCGAAGTTGGAGATCTGGCCCTGTACGAGCGGATCGTAAGGGACGAACTAGCCGAAGCCAGGAGGAAACTGGATGTCGAGGCAGAACATCGAGGATACTGAGAAGAGGATAGGAGAGCTCTCCCCGCGCATCGAGAGGCTCAAGGCCACTTTCTCGAGGGTCGTCGTGGGGCAGGAGGACTTCAGGCTCGGGCTGCTCACGGCCCTCTTCTGCGACGGCCACGTGCTCATCGAAGGCGTGCCGGGCCTGGCCAAGACCCTCGCTGCCAGAACCCTGGCTTCGTGTGTGAGCGCCTCCTTCTCCAGGATCCAGTTCACTCCGGACCTCCTCCCTGCCGACCTCACCGGCACCATGGTCTACCTCCCCGAGAAGGCCGTCTTCGAGGCCAGGAGAGGACCGGTCTTCGCCCAGATCCTTCTCGCCGACGAGATCAACAGGGCGCCGGCAAAGGTCCAGAGCGCCCTTCTCGAGGCGATGCAGGAACGGCAGGTCACCTTCGGGGGGAACACGCACCCTCTTCCCAGACCCTTCTTTGTCATGGCCACCCAGAATCCGATAGAGCAGGAGGGCACCTATCCGCTCCCGGAGGCCCAGATCGACCGGTTCCTCCTGAAGCTGCGGGTCGACTACCCCTCCCAGCAGGAGGAGCTGGAGATCATCTCCCGCATGGGCGCCTCGCAGCCGCCTTCGGCGGAGGAGGTCATGTCCCCCGCGGAGGTGATCGAGGTACAGAGGCTCGCCATGGACGTCACGGTCGAGAAGAGCGTGATGGAATACATCGTCAGGATAGTGGCCGCGACCCGGTTCCCCAAGCAGGCCGGCTTCTCCGAGCTGGCGGGCCTGATAAGCTTCGGGGCCAGCCCGAGGGCCTCGCTGGGCCTCCAGGCTGCTGCACGGGCCAGGGCCATGCTCGAGGGCCAGGGCTTCGTCACGCCCGACCATGTCAAGGACGTCGCCCCCGACGTACTGAGACACCGCATCATCCGCTCCTTCGAGGCCGAAGCCGAGGAGGTCGGCGTCGAGGAGATCATCGAGACGATCCTCGGCAGGGTCCCGGTCAAGTAGGTCGGAGTCGTGGAGAACGCCCATTCCCTCATCAAGAGGGTCAGGCGGATCGAGATCACGACCCGCCGACTCGTGGACCAGCTCATGGGGGGGGAGTACCGCTCCGCCTTCAGGGGCCGGGGCATGGAGTTCTCCGACATCAGGACCTACCAGGAGGGTGACGACCCCAGGCTGATCGAGTGGAACGTCACAGCCAGGACCGGGATCCCTCATGTGAAGCTGATGACTGAGGAGAGGGAGCTCCAGGTCGTGATACTGCTCGACCTCTCCGGGAGTCTCAGGTTCGGCTCGATGAATCTGACGAAGGAGGAGCGCGTCGCGGAGACTGCCGCCCTGCTGGCACTCGCGGCGGTTCGGACGGGGGACAGGATAGGCATGCTCTCCTTCGCGGGCGACGTGGTCGACTACATACCTCCCGACAAGGGAAGGAACCACGCGCTTGCCGTCGTCCAGAAGGTGCTCTCCTCGAAGGGCAGGCAGGAGGAGGCGGACATCGACAGGGCCCTCGCCTACCTGGGCAGGGTGATCCATCGCAAGGCTCTCCTGTTCGTGATAAGCGACTTCAGGTTCAAGCGAGCCTCCAGGCTCCTCGGGGCTGCATCGAGGAGGCACGACCTGGTGGGCATCCACGTCTTCGACCCGCGCGAGGTCAGCATGCCGGACATCGGCCTCGTCCGCTTCAGGGATCCCGAAACGGGCGCCACCCGGGTGGTCGACACCGGATCGCCATCGTGGCGGAAGTCCTTCTCGTCCATGGTCGCCCAGATCAATGCCCAGCGGGAGGCCCTCTCAAGGACATGCGGCTTCGATCTCGTTAGCATCTCGACATCCGACGACCTCGTCCTCCCTCTCCGGAGGTTCTTCGAGCTCAGACGCAGGAGGCGCAGGCACTGATCCGTCCAGCGGCAGCACTTCTCTCCGCCGCCGGGATCGCAGCCGGCGCAGGCCTCGGGGTGCCGGTGAGGGCTCCCTACGACTTCCCGTCCGGCGCGACCCTGCAGCCGCTCGAGTCCACGGAGGACTGGACCGTCCTGTCCTCCGACTCGACGGGTTTCCTCATCGTCCCGCTCGCGCTCGACACGCTGGCTCTTCCCGCTCTCGCAGCGGTCGTGGATCCGGGGCCGGGAGGCGCTCCGGAGACGCTCATGGTCGCACCGCCCGTCCTCGTGGTGGACAGGACGATGCCGGACACATCGTACGTCGCCGAGGTGTTCATCGCCCCTCTCGCCATGGACATCCCTCCGGGCTTCCCGTCCGACTATCTGGATCGTCTGGCGTTCTGGGCCCTGTGGAGCGAGGCTCCTCCGGGATTCCCCTGGCTGCCCGTCGGCGCCGGAGCCGCCGTGCTCGCGGCCCTGGCCGCATGGTTCGCGCGGAGGAGGAGGCGTTCCGAGGCCCCCGTCCGCACCGGGCCTGTTCTGTCCGGGGATGGATTCGCCGAGGCGGTCCTCGCCCTGCTCGATAGCCCGTATCTCGCTTCCGGCGACTACATGGCGCTGTACAGGGAGCTGGACCTCCTTCTCAGGAAGCTCCTGGGGATGCGCTCGGGCCGCGACCTCCACGCCCTCACCCACAGGCAGATAAGGAAGGCGCTCGCAGGCGACTCCGGAATCGTGACGATACTAGAAGGGTCGGAGGATCTGGTCCGCGAGATCGGACTCCAGAGATATGCCGGCTGGGGCTCCACCCGCGAGAAGGCCCAGTCCGACATCAGGAAGCTCGCATCGCTCGGGGGCGGGAAATGACCCGGCTGGAGCTCTGGCCCGTCCTTATGGCCTTCCTCGTCTTCCTGGCCATCCATCTGGCCTCGACCCGGAGGTCGCGGGGCCCCGCACAGTGCTACACGGGCCCGTTCGACACGGGGAAGGCCGCATCGTCGACATTCCCGCTGCGTCTGCCGACCCTCGCGGGTCTCCTGCTGCTGGCGGTGGCGGCATCCCGCCCGCAGAACGGGTTCGAGAGGCTGCCCGACGCAGGTGAGGGCGTCGATCTCATCATCACGCTGGACGTCTCCACGAGCATGCTGGAGCAGGACTACGCCCCGAACAGGCTCGAAGCCGCAAAGGATGCGGCACTGACGTTCATCGAGGGGCGCCCGACGGACAGGGTGGGCCTTGTGATCTACGCCGCCGAGCCTCTGGCCCTGTGCCCCCCGACCCTCGACCACGGCACGCTGTCACGGTTCATCGACAAGGCGGGCATAGGCACCCTAGAGGATGGCACCGCGATAGGAGCGGGCCTGGCGGTCGCAGCCCGTGAGCTCGAGGGCTCGCAGACCTCGCGGAGGGTCATCGTCCTGCTTTCCGACGGCATGGAGAACGCCGGGACGGTGGATCCCATCCAGGTGGCGCAGGCCATCAGGACGCTGCACGGCGACAGCCTGAGGGTGTACACGGTGGCCATAGGCACCGGATCGAGCAGTTATGGGGTGGACACGGAGACGCTCTCGAGCATCGCCTCCATCACCGGCGGCAGGCTCTTCGACGCGGGCAGCCCGTCCGACCTCGCCGACGTGTACGCCGCCATCGACTCCCTCGAGGCATCCACGCTGCCCCCGGAGGGTCTGTTCGTCTACAAGGACATCTACATGCCCTTCCTCGTCGCAGGCTCGATCCTGCTGGCACTCGGCGAAATCCTCCGGTGGAGGCTCAGGAAGGTGGCGGGCGACTGATGTCCTTCGAGAGACCTTTCCTCCTCCTGTTCGCGCTCGCCGCCCCGTTGTGGTGGTGGCTCCGCTCGAGGTGGCTCGAATCAGAGAACAAGCGCCTGCGCGAGTTCGTGAGGCCCGCCCTGTGGGGGAGGGTGGAGATCTGCCCGCCGCCCGCGCGCATCGCATCGAGGATCCTCTGGTGCATCACGGCTGCGCTGCTGGCAGCAGCCTCGGCCGGCCCGCTCTGGGGAGGCGTGGAGGCATCGATCCCGGCCGGAGGTGACAACGTCTCCCTGGCACTCGACGTCTCCTCGTCGATGTCCTCGATGGACGAGACGCCATCCAGACTCGGGAGGGCCTCGGCAGAGATCCTGGGCCTCATGGACAGATTCCCGGGAGTCAGGTTCAGCCTCGTCCTCTTCTCGTCCCAGGCAAGGCTGGCCGTCCCGGGCACCCTGGACAGGGAATTCCTGGCATCCCGGCTCCCCGCGGGCGTCTGGGGCGACAACGCACTGCCGGCCGGCACCGAGCTGGGCACCCTCGTCGATGCGATGTCGGCCTCTCTGCCCGAGGAGGACCTCGAGACCAGGATAGGGATCATCTTCAGCGACGGGGGCTTCCACGACTTCTCCGTGGAGAGGTCGGTGGAGGCGGCGCGGGAGGCCGGGCTCACCATAGTGACGGTGGGGCTGGGCGGGCTCGATTCGATACCCCTCCCCGACGGCACGGGCGGCTTCAGGACGACTGGCGGCGACACGGTGCGGACGGCCCTGTGCGAGGAGCCTCTCAGGGACCTGGCAGAGAGGACCGGGGGATTCTACGTCAGATTGTCCCAGACCGACGACTTCCCGGCGCTCGTGAGCGAACTCCTTTCGGGGGAGAGGGCCCGGATGGCCGCAAGGGTGGCCGGCGGTTCCGGCGGCCGCAGGTTCCATCTGTTCCTCGCGGGCGGGCTCGTACTCGCCTGTGTCGCACTCACCCTGGAGGCCAGGGGCAGATGATCGCGATGCTGCTGCCGCTCCTGCAGATCCTCCCCGCCCAGCCGGCGGTCGAACCTCTGAGGGACATCTACGAAAGGGCCGTATCGGCATATGCGGGCGGAAGGTTCGAGGAAGCGGGGGAGTGCTTCGAGGAACTGACGGAACGCATGCCCGGGTTCGAACGCGCCCCGTACGACCTTGCGGCGACTCTCTTCATGCTGGGTGACTATGTGCGCGCCGATTCTATCCTGTCGACGCTTTCCGGCTGCGCCGGCCCCGACACTCTCGAATCCGCCAGGGCAGCCGCACTGCTCGCAGCGTCCGTTGCGGGAGAGGACAGAGCCGGGGTCGAGAGAGCCGCCGGGATGCTCAAGGATCTGCTGGGAGACGGGGAATTCCCTGAATGCGACGCGCACAACCTGGAGGCCGCGCTCAACTGGCTGGACGATCATCCGCCGCAGGACCAGCAGGATCAGGAAGACCAGCAGGACCAGCAGGATCAGGAAGAGCAGCAGGACCAGCAGGACCAGGAAGAGCAGCAGGATCAGCAGGACTCCGTCAATCCGGAGACAGGGATGACCGAGGAGCAGGCCCGGCTGCTGCTCGACCTCGTCCAGGAGGCTTCGCCCTCCGACAGCCTGCGGGGATAGCCCGCCGGCACCGCGGGAGGTCCGGACTGGTGATCCCGGGGCTCCTCCTGAGCGCCTGTCTCCTCGGACAGCCTTCGATCGTGGTCGAACACCCCGATTCCATGGAAGCCGGATCGACCTTCACGTTCTCGCTCTCCTCCAACGACCCGTCCTGCACGTCCCTCTCGACGCAGCCGGTGTTCTCCGACGGGCTGGCATTCCTCTCGAGCCGCTCCATGCGGAGCACCAGGTCCGTGAACGGTGTCACCGAGTCACTGTGCAGGCTGGAACTCATCTTCCAGACATACCAGGGCTTCGAGGGTCCGCAGAGCATAGGTCCCATGATCGTGATCCTCGGCGGCGGCGGGGTGTTCCGCATGCCTGCGGAGAGCATCCTCGTCATTCCCGTCGGAGGGATGCGGTCCTCAGGAGGGGCACCCTACGGGAAGCCGCTCGCGATAATGACCGTGGTGGAGGCCGAGCGCATCTACCCCGGTGTTCCCTTCGACGTGGACTACTACCTGGTGTCACGGCTGATGGTGAAGAGCGTGGAAACGGGGTGGGGGCCTCCGGAGAACGGGACCGCAAGGCTGGTGTCGTCACCGGAGACCCTCGTATGGCGCGTCATGGATGACGGCGCCAGGCGCAGCCGCCTCAACACCCTCGAGGTGACCGCAGCCTCGGATGGTGAGGTGCGCCTTCCCGTGATGTCGGCGAACGTGTACGAGGCGGGGGAGATGTTCTTCGGCGACGGCCCCATCCACACGGTAACCGGAGACACCATGCGCATCGATGTGACTCCGTTCCCGTCGGACGGGATGCCTCTGGGTTTCGCCGGTGTGGCCGACAGCGTCGGCCTGCGCCTCGTCGACACCTCCAGGAGCGGATGCGACAGGCTGCTGCTCCTCGAGGCGACCGGCCCGGGAACGCGCTCCATGCGTTCGATGCCCATCCCTCGTGTCGAGGGTCCGGCGACCGTCACCCCGATCGGCGATCCCTCCATGTCGGGCGATACCCTCAGGCAGAGGTTCCTCCTCGTCCAGACCGACTCGGGAACGGTTTCGGCGGGCGGGGACAGCCTGCCCTGGTTCGACACCGGCAGCCTAGAGTACAGGTACGCCACGATCCCCGCCTGCTCGGTCCACGTCGACTACATGCCCCCCGAATGCGACGCGGCGGTTTCCGCCGGGATGGATCGGCCCGACGATGGATCCGGACCAGTGATAATCCTCATAGCAGTGGCCTCGTGCACTGCCGCGCTCTCCCTGGTGCTGCTGCTCCGCAGCCGCCGCAGGAGCGACCCCTCTTCAGGCATCGAGGATGCGGGAGACGTCGAGGAGCTGCTCTCCGCCTTCGAGAGGGGGATCGCCGGAGTCCTCTCCTCGAGGAAACCCTTCCTGGCGAGGGACGAGGCCATCGAACTCCTCTGCGAGAGAGGGGCGCCACTCATGCTCCAGAGGCGCATCCAGAGGCTCTGGAAGGACCTGGAGCAGGCCCTGGCGGTGGGGGAGCCCGGCGGGGCGGCTCTCGACCGGCTGAGGTCCGAGTGCTCGGAGGTCCTCGCGGAGGCAGGGCGAGAGAGAAAGGGCTGACTATCTACAGGCCCCTTCCGTTGACATCTCTTCCGGAATGGAGGAAAATGTCGGTTCGATGGTATCCCTCATCAAAGCCGGGGTGGCTCGGAGGGTACCGATCGGGCGGTGAATCCGCCAGGGAGGGGAAGTATGACGTACCGACTGTCAGCAGTTCTGACAGCCGCAGTTCTGGCTCTCACGGCCGGAACCGCCGCAGCTAGCAGCGTCGACACGCCCGAGGGCGTAGTGGTACAGCCCAACTACGGATCGATACTAGCGTCGTCCCTCGTCAATCCGGACGATCCGACCTACATCCCGGGGCACCAGAACCCGCTCGAGGGTGTCCTGCCCCCCGCCAGGGACGATGAATACAGCACCCTTCCCTGGGAGGGCTCCGACTGGGGTCCTGACCATCTCATCTATTCCAGCAGCGCCGGAGTAGGCCAGTGCCAGGACTTCGACGTCGACGCGAGCACAGGCTATCTCTACGCCGCATTCGACACCTTCCACAGCACGGGCGACAGCATCTGGGTCTACCGCTCAACTGACCAAGGCGTAACCTGGTCTAGCTGGGGCGTGTGCACCAACACCGACGGAGAACTCGAGAACGCAAAGATCCGCGTCGTGACAGCCGGCGGCTACACCTGGGTATGCGTGCTCTGCCTCTATGACGAGGCAAGCGGCGGCGACACCCTCTGGATGCGGAGATGGCGCACCGACGGCTCCAACGCCACATGGGAGCAGGTCGACGACGACGTCATCTTCGCCGACATGGACGGCGACATCGGCTCCTCGGGCTATCTCTACGTAACCTACGTTCCCAAAGATGCTTCTTACTACGACGTCTATGCCGCCCGCAACGCGCTCTCCGGCGCCGGCTGGGTCAACAACGTATCGCTGTTCGGTGACGCCGACACCCATCCGTACCCGGCCATCGCAGCCGGCACGGGCGGGGTCGTCTCGGTGGCCTTCATCGACACCAGGCTCACCACCAACGACGAGGTCAGGATCAAGCGCTCGACCAACTACGGTTCCTCCTGGCTCGACTCCCAGCAGGTCAGCAACAACTCCGGCGGCGCCAGCCTCGACGACCCCGACATCGCCCACGCCAGGGGAACGAGCGCCTGGATCTGCGTTTCGTTCGATTTCTCGAGCAGCGGCATCAACCTCGGCTACTACTACTCGACCAACTCCGGCGCGGCATGGACGTACGGCACCACGTTCCCGAACGTCGAAGACGAGTACGCCGGCTCCATGCGCGCATCCAAGGGCTCGGGCCACAACACGATCGCCTATAACGTCGACCCGGGTGACATAGTCAACTTCGCCTGGTCCAACGTCTCCGATCCCAGCGACTTCACGGATCCGGTCCAGATCAACGACCAGGCTGCCGTGAGCTGGGGGCCGACCGCCGGCTGGCTCACAGAGGGCTCCTTTTCGGCCGTCGAGTACACCAGGACTGACTACGACCTCTACTTCGACAGCTTCAACAACACGGGCATAGCCGACGGCGATGTCTCCACCGTCACAGGGCTCGGGGTCTCCCCGAACCCGTTCATGGACGTCGCGACCATCAGCTTCAGCCTCGACAACGGCGGCCCCGTCAGCATCGAGATCTTCGACATGAGCGGCAGGCTCGTCACGACTCTTGCCGAGGGTTCATCCTTCGCCTCCGGCAGCCATCAGGTCACCTGGAACGGCACCGCTTCCGGCGCACCCGTCCCGGGCGGCGTCTACATCTGCCGCATGACCTCCCAGGGCTCGACCCAGAGCGCAAGGATGGTCCTCG
>JAUCPW010000008.1 GCA_030373045.1 Candidatus Fermentibacter sp. | reverse complement strand
GCCTGGATCAGGGCGACGCTGAGCCGGTCGCAGGCGGGCGCCATCTGGGAAGCGAGGAAGCGGCGCCAGATCAGGGCGTACAGGCGGGCGCCATCCCCGGCGCTGTCGTCCGGCAGGCGGTCCACGTCGGTGGGCCGGATGGCTTCGTGGGCCTCCTGGGCATTCACGGCCCGGGTCTGGTAGGTCGGGGGTGCGGGCGGCAGGTAGTCGGGGCCGAAGTCCTGCTGGATGCGCTGGCGCGCCGCGGCCTGGGCTTCGGGGGCGAGGGCGACCGCGTCGGTGCGGTGGTAGGTGATGAGGCCCTGCTCGTACAGGGTCTGGGCCAGGGCCATGGTCCGTTCGGGGGAGAGGTCCAGTCCTTTGGCGGCGGCCTGCTGGAGCGAGGACGTCGTGAAGGGCGGCAGCGGGGGACGCAGCTTCAGGGTCTGCCCGGTCTGGGCGGTCCAGAAGGCCGCATCCCGCAGCAACGCCACCAGCTTTTCGGCCGCCTCGCGCGAGGTGAAGCGGACGTCGGCGTCTTTGAGGCGGTGGAGCCTGGCCTCGAACTGCGCGCCCTCCATCGCCAGGACCGCGCGCAGGGTCCAGTAGGGCTCCGGCGCGAAGGCCTGGAGCGCGCGCTCGCGCTCGACGACGAGGCGCAGGGCCACGCTCTGGACGCGCCCGGCGGACAGGCGGGCCTCGAGGGCCTTGCAGGCCAGGGGCGAGACGAGGTACCCGACCAGGCGGTCGACGATGCGCCGGGCCTGCTGGGCCTCGACCAGCGCCTGGTCGAGGGAGCGCGGCGCGGCCAGGGCGGCCTGGACCGCGGCCGGGGTGATGGCGTTGAAGGTCGGGCGGTAGACGGGTTTGTCCGCGAGGTCGCCGGCCAGGGCCAGCAGGTGCCAGGCGATGGCTTCGCCTTCGCGGTCGGGATCGGTGGCGAGGTAGACCGCGTCGGCGGCGCGGATGGCCCGCGCGAGCCGCTGGACGAGGTCGGCCTTGCCGGGCAGGACCTGGTAGAGGGGCTGGAAGCCGTGTTCCAGCGCGACGCCGAGGTCGTTTTCGGGCAGGTCGCGGACGTGGCCGCGGCAGGCTTCGACGCGCCAGCCGGCGCCCAGGAATGCGGCGATCTTCTTCGCTTTGGCGGGGCTTTCGACGATGACGAGCTTCATGGGGTGTGCTCCTCGAGCCATCGGTCAATGGCCTTTCGGCTGTTCAGGCGGCAAACCAGGGCGCGCAGGGCGGCCCGGACCTGGGGCCGGCGCGGGCAGGGTCTGGCGCTGCAGTTCGCGGCGGCGCAGGACCAGCCAGAGGGGCCATTCACGAAACGCATGAAACGCCTGGTCTTCAATCTGCTGCCAGGGATGGGCGGTGTCCTTGTGGGGCATGTCATCTCACTCTCACATCAGGTGGTGGAGAAGCGGGCCAGCTCGCCGGGGGTGGGGCGGTTGTAGAGGTACCAGAGGCCCTCGCCCTGGATGTCGAGCACGAAGTGGAAGCGCGGCAGGGCGGCGATGATGTCGCGGTGCTGGGGGTTGAGGTGCTGGAAGGCGGGGTCGTCCTGGAAGACGTGCATGCCCTGGCGCTGGGAGAAGACGACGCGGATGGGGCTGTTCTCGAAGACAAGGCGGGACTTGCCCTGAAGGAAGACGCTCATCTGCTGGTCGATGCAGATGAGCTTTTTTCGGCGGGTGCGGAAGGTCTTGGCGGCCTCGACGAGGAAGTCGAGCAGGGAAGGATGGCGCATCAGGCGGTAGACCTCGTCGACGGCGATGATGCGGGGCTGCTCGTCGATGAGGCTGTCGCGGCGGATGGCGCTGAGGACCTGGGTGTAGGCCAGGGCCTGGAGGATGGGGTCGCTTTCGAGCTCGTGGAAGCTGAAGACGCGGGGGCCAATCCAGGCACGGCCGGCGCGGGTGAGGTCGACGTTGGTGGCGCCGTTGAGGAAGGAGGCCCAGGGGCCGCTGCCGGTGCACAGGCCGGCGATCTCGTCGGCGAGGTCGCGGGCGATGGCCTGGGTGGCGGGTTTGTCGCCCAGACCGGAGAGCACATCACACACCACGTCACAGGTGGGGGCGAGGTCGGGGGTGACCTGGCCGAGGTCCGGGAAGCCTGAGTAGAGGGTTTCGAGGGCCTCGCCGAGCAGGCCGCGCTCGAGGTTCTGGCGCTGGCCGCCGGACAGGGGGCGGCCGAGGACGGTCTCGTAGATGCGGGTGGCATGGCTGACCTGCTCGATGAGGGTCGGGAACATGACATCCTGGGGGTTGAGGCGGGTGGCGCGGGCGCTCATGACGGTCCAGGGCAGGCCGAAGGCTTCGGCGATATGGCGGCCGTGGCCCATGGGCTCGAGCAGGTCGAAGGGGATGCCGTTTTCGGCGAACTCGCGGGTGAGGTAGCAGTTGAGGCCAAAGGTCTTGCCGAAGCCGGAGACGCCGACCCAGACCTCGTGGGTGGCGCGGCGGTCGAGCCAGGAGTCGTGGAAGACGGGGTAGGCGGCGCCGACGGCTTCGCCGCGCAGGACGCCCTGGGTGCTGGACAGCTTGCGGTAACCGAGGGGGGAGAGCATGAGGGCGAGCTCGCGGGAGACGACGGGCCAGGTGGTGTCGGGCAGGCCGACCTGGCGGGTGGGACGGGCGGCGAAGTAACCCAGGGCGCGGGCGAGCAGCTCGCCGACCTCGTGGCGCAGGCTGAACCAGGCGCGGGTCTCGTTGACGACGGCCTGGACGCGCTCGCGCAGGGTGTCGAGGTCATCGGCGGCGATGGCGAGACACAGCTGGACGAGGTGGAGGGCGTCGCCCTGGTTGATCTCCTGGAGGGCGCGCCGGCAGTCGGCCACGCGCTGGACGGCGCGGCTGTCCTCGCCGCGCATACCGGCGAGGTGGACCTCATAGGCCTGGATGATGCCTTCCAGGGCGTCGATGGCGCTGTTGCGCTCATAGGACCTGGGGATGTCGACCGCCAGGGCGAGGGGGAAGTTGAGGCGCAGCAGGGGCGGCAGGGGGCGGAAGAAGTTCCAGGTGGACGGGGCGAACTCGTAGCTGGTCAGGACGGCCCAGAAGGGGCGCCCGCCGGGCCGGCCGAGGGGGGCCAGATGCCAGAAGGGGGCTTCGCGCAGGGTCTAATGGCCCTCGACGAGGCCGGGCCAGGTCGCCTCAACGACGCGGGTGTCGAAGGCCGAGGTGAGGCCGCCGGCCAGGGCGCGCGGGTTCTGGTCGCTCCAGAGGGCCATGCCGCACAGGGCGCGCTGGTACTGGGCGGAGTCGTCGAGCTG
>JAUCPW010000007.1 GCA_030373045.1 Candidatus Fermentibacter sp. | reverse complement strand
CGCACCAGCCATGGCGCCATCCTTCGATCCGGCCGCCCCTGCGCATCTCCCGGCGAGCCACGCGGCCAGTATCGAGACGATCAGGGGCAGGATCCTGTACCCCGGTATCCCGAACCACAGGCCCGGGACGAGGAGCAGGGAGAAGAGGGGCTGCTGATGGCTGATCCCGGCGACGGGGGCTCCCGCTTCCGGCGAGACCGAAGCCCACCTGTCGATCTGCCTGAGATTGTCCGAGACGTCGGTGTCGCCGTCGAGGAAGATGCTTTCGCAGAGTGCGGCGTTCAGGGGTTCGTCGCCCGTGAACGGGACGGACAGGAGGATGAACGGCGCCAGGGGCAGGACGGCGAATGCGGCATGGCGGCCCCCCCTGCGGAACGAACGGATCATCGCAGGGAACAGGCCTGCGGTCATCGAGGCCATCGAGACGGCTGCCGCGAGATCCGAGATCGCCCAGAAGAATCCCGTCGCCGCCGATACGACGAGGGCTGCCGCGCCTGCCCTGCCCGGTCCCGTGTGCGGGGAGACGAAACCGGCAAGGAGCCATGCCAGCGGGATCAGCCGCCCGGCGAGACCCGGGTCGGGCATGCCCGCGATGCGCCAGAACAGGAACAGGAAGACCGCACCTGCGGCATGGGCGGCGAATCCGCCGGGGATCATCCTCTTCAGGGCGGCGATGTCAGGAATCCGCACGGGCGTGCGCCTCCAGGACGTGTATCACCGGGTGCTCGAAGGGCCGGTATCTCCTGGCAAGGCGGACCTCTACGATGCCCCCGTCCAGCGGCAGTTCGAAGACGCTCCTCCCGGGCGGGATGGAGAACACCCCCTCGGATGCGAAGACCAGGCCGACCGGCATGGAATCCCTGACTCCACCGGCTTCGAAGACCAGGTCGGCAGTCCCCCGCTCCATGCCTGGAGTGCGCAGCAGCGCGACGGGCTTCGATCCGTCGACATGGAACGTCTCCCAGGAGATTCCGGGACCGTTCATGGTCTCCTGTATGACGATCTCGGCCTCGGGGCCTGGACGGGGAGGGCCTTCCACGAGCATAGCAAGCACCACTCCGGCCAGGATCGCCAGCGTCCTCGCCTGCCTGGAGTCTGAAAACGCCGACAGGACTGCCGCGGAACTCGCGACTGCCACGGCCGTCGAAGCCGAGCCCTGGAACGCCGGGGGGATCGAGAGGGCCAGGAGGGCTCTCGTCATGAACCCTGTTCCGCAGGCTATCCCGAGGAATGCCGCTGCCGCCGTCAGCCATCCGGCTGCCTGCGGGAAGGATGCTCCGGCGGAGATCAGCATGAGGCATGCAGCCCTGGCGATCCCGCCCCCTTCGATGGAAGCGGCTCCGGAGGCCGCCAGGAGGAGCGATGCGGCAGTCCAGGGCCGGCCTCCGGCCGCCATGTGGAGTGCGACGGCTCCCAGGCCCCAGGCGGCGCACCGGAGGATTGCTGTGATGTCAGCCCGTCTGCTCATCCACCCTCATCCCGGATATCAGGATGACCGAGTTCCTGTCGTCCGCGGCGAGGCAGTGCCTGCCCGGCCCGAGTATGAACGAGAAGCGGCTCCCGCGCGAATCGGTCCGGAAGGCTGCTCCCGGCTCGCTTCCGCAGTAGAGCCTGCCGGTCACCGGACCGCCTTGCGATTCCATGTCCACGGTCAGCCTGCATCCCGAACCGGCGGTAAAGGCCCCGTATCCGCCCATTGCATGTCCGGAGATCCACCCCGGCCCGGAGACGATGATGCCTCCGGGATCGAGCCGGAAGGGACGCGGGCTCCTCTCCGGGGGCAGTTCGGATGGAGGCTTCGACGAGGGTTCGAACACTTCTCCGGTCCTCCGGGCGTTCTCGGCCGCGATGGCGGCGACCCTTCTCAGGAATGCCGGCAGCCCGTTCCTCATGGCGGCCAGTGAGCGGATCTCGCGCGCGAGGAGGGTCATCCTCGCCCTGCCCGGGTCGCGCCCGTACTTCATAGCGAGCCTGCATGCCGAGCGGACCTCCCAGACCCCGGCCGACGAACGGCTGCTCGCGACACCCACCATGTGCTGCGCCTCCGCTTCGGGCAGCACGTCCAGGCTCCAGCCCCGGAGGCGCGCCCTGATGCAGAGGTCCACGTCCTCGAAGTACATGAAGAAGCCCGGATCGAATCCCGAGAGGGACGAGAGGACGTCCGTCCTCCAGAGGGATACCGCAGCGGTCGCCCCCGCCCCCCTGACCGGGCCACCCCCCGGCCCCGGCTCGAATCTCATGAAGCCGAGGTCGTAGCCCTCGTACATCCCCGTGATGCCCATCCCCCGGCTCGCCGTCACCTCGGGCCAGCCCCAGGCCCTGATGAGAGGCTGGACCGCCGCCGTGCCCGGGTTCGCATCGAGCCAGCGCTCGAGCAGTTCGAGGGAGGCGGCGTCGATGCGCGCATCGTGGTTGAGCAGGAGCGTATAGGGCGTGTCCACCCTCGACAGCCCGACGTTGCATGCGCTTCCGAATCCCCGGTTCACTCCCGTCGAGATGATGCGGATGCCCGGCATGAGCCTGCCGAGGAGATCCACGGTGCCGTCCCGGGAGTCGCTGTCCACCACCACCGCCCCGCAGCGGTCCGCGAGCGAGTCCAGGGTCGCGGCCAGCTCTCCCGCCACCTTCGAGGAGTTGAACGTTACGACCAGGGCAGTAGTCGACCTGCTCAAGGCCGTCCCTCTCCGGGACGGATGCATTCCGACAACCTGCCGTAGAAGCGGTCCGTCACCTTCCTCCACGTCCTCTCGCGCATTACCATGACCCTTCCCAGGGCACCCATCGAGGACCTCATGCCGGGATTCCCGAGGAGCCTCGCCATCCTGTCGGCAAGGGTGACCGCATCCCCGAACGGGACGAGGAAGCCGTTGCGTCCGTCGTCGACCATGTCGGGCATGGCGCCGGCCCAGGAGCCGATGACCGGCCTCCCGCAGGCCCAGGCCTCCAGCAGGATGATCCCGAAGCAGTCGAGCCTGGAGGGCAGCGCGACGACGTCCGCCCCGGCGATGATGCCGGCCCGCTCGTCCCTGTCGACGTATCCGGTGAGCACGACGCGCCCGGGTTCGACATCCCCGAGTGCCGATTCCAGATCCGCCCTGAAGCCCGGAGCCACCGGGCCGGCGAGCACCAGCACGAAGTCGAGGCCTGCTCTCCAGAGGGACTTGGAGGCCTCCAGGAGATGCCCGGTGCCCCTGTCGGCGCAGTGGGAAGTCATGGAGAGGACGTACGGGCCGTCGAAGCCGAGGCGGCGCCGGGCCCTGGCGATGTCCGGGCTCTCGAACTCCGTGGGCTCGATTCCGCTGCCGGAGATGTGGATCCTCTCCGGAAGAACCCCCATCTCGAGGAACAGCCCCTCCTCGAACCTGCTCTGGGCCACCGCGAAGGAGCAGCTCGAAAGTATCCCGGGCTGCATCCCGGCGAAGTAGCGAATGTCCGACAGGCGCCTGAACCGCTCGCCGATGTTGGCGTGGGGGGCCGCCGCCATCCCGCACCCGTGGGCACGCGCATGCCTGAACCCCTGGTAGATGAGGAAGGGCATCGCGTTGGCGTGGACGAAGGCGAAGCCCCTGTCGGGCGTGAGATACCTTCCGAGGGAGGGGATGAACGGGTTCGGGTGGAAGAATCTGTCCGGCCCCCCGGGCAGCAGGCGGCGCAGGGACGCCCTGAGCAGAGGCGACAGGGGGGGATGGACGACCCTGAACCTCAGGATCTCGACGTCTCCGAGCATCTCCCTCTTCTTGGGAATCCTGGCTGCCTTCCGATCGGCGAAGAGCGAGATGTCCCAGGCGTCGGTGGTCGCTATCACGCTCTCGTGGCCCCACCTCGAGGAGGCCAGGGCGTGCTCGAGCACATACCTCTCCGCGCCTCCGTGGAAGGGATGGGACCTGTGGACGAGGTGGAGGATCCTCATCGCGCAGCCTCCAGGTAGAAGGCGCACGCCCTCTCCGCCACGGAATCCCATGTCTGGCGGGGCCTCCCGAGGGCTCTCGAGGCCAGCTCCGAAGCGAGCCCGCCCGCCTCGAGCGCCACGATGGCATCGGCCCATGCCCCGGCATCTCCGGGAGGCAGGAGCATTCCGCAGCCTGCGAGCGTCTCGGGGAGTGCCGTCGCATCGGAGGCGACCACTCCCGTTCCGCAGGCCATCGCCTCCAGGGCGGGCAGCCCGAGCCCCTCGTAGAGGCTGGGCAGCAGCAGGGCCCTCGCCCCCCGGTAGAGGGAGAGCATCGTCGAATCCGACACCGCCCTCAGCGCAAGGACCCCGGGGGCTCGCGCGTCGGGCTCCCGCCAGCCGCCCGCACCCGCCAGCACCAGCGGCATGCCGGCGCCTCTGCAGGCTGCGAGGGATCTCGCTTCGAGAAGCAGAGGGATGTTCTTCCTCGGTACGTAGTTCCCGACATGGAGCAGGTATCCGCCCGGTTCCAGGCCGAGGTTCCCTAGAACCGAGGGATCGGGCTCGCCGGGGGAGAAAATGCCGTCGGCCGCTCCTCCGGCCACCCCGATCAGGCTGCCGGGGCCGAAGATCGCGCGTGCCCGCGCCGCAGCCCATTCGGAGATGGCCAGCAGGGCCGCACCGCGGCGGGCCATGTCCGCCTCGGCACGGGCGTAGCGCACGGTGTCGGGGGTGTGCCATTCCGGGTGTTCGAGGGCCGAGGGATCGAAGAACGTCAGCACCGCCGCGCGGCCGCGCGGGTATCGCGGCTGGACCCCGCTTACGTGGTAGAGGTCGGCGTCCGCAAGCCTTCCTATCCTGGAGCCACGCGTGATGCGCTCCAGCCCGATCATGCCCGATGCCCTGGCCAATCCCCGGATCCTCGAATAGAAGGGATCGGCCAGCTCGAGGGCTCCAGGCCACGGCGGCAGGGTGCCCCTCCTGGCCGCGGGGACGTCGACGAAGCAGACCTCGAGACCCAGTTCGCCGGCCCTTCGCGAGAGGCCGCGCGCGAGCCCCAGGGTGTACCTGCCTACCCCGCCCAGGGCGTGGGCGACGATGGTCATGTCCAGTACGGCCTTCATCTCAGTCCCGCGTCCAGACCCACACAGAGTCCTCGGTCGAGGCGCCCGGGAACAGGGCTGCGAAGCGGGCATCCATCCCCTCCAGGCTTTCCGCGTCGTACATCCAGCGGTTGTAGAGGATGATGCCGACTCCGGTCGCCAAAGCATCCCCGACGCTCACTGAGTCGGAAGAGTCGATCCGGAAAGGATCGAAGACATCGGGGACGACCGCGCTCCTCCTGGTATGGAAGAAGACGGGCCTCTCCCTGCCGTCGGCCGTCATGAAGTATCCGTGGCGCCTCGCCATCTCGGTGGCCGGGATCTCCAGCGCGGTTCCGCCGGGCTGCCCGTTCCGGTAGACGGAAGGGATAGTGCCGCTGATCGTGGGCAGCCGGGGAGGAACCAGCTCGAGAATCGCGAGAAGGGCGGCTGCGCAGCCAGCCCTCCGGCCCATCGAGAATGCGGCTGCAGCGGCGGGCACTGCCAGCATGCAGGTTCCGAGGATGGCGAATCTGGAGGGCGACCTGGCCCCCTCGAGCAGAGGCATGTCCTGGACGATGGCGAACGGGAGCGGGATGCCGGCCGGCACTCCCATGAACTTGAGCCAGGGGCCGAGTGCCAGCGTGAACGGGATCACCGAGAGGATGCCGAGGATGATCAGGCCCTTCCCGTCACAGGCCGCAATGGCTGCACGGGAGCGGCCGCGGAAGAGGTAGAGCAGAGCCAGCAGCAGGACGGTCAGGCCCGGAGTCACGACACCCTCGAACAGGTTGGGCATCCAGGGCATCGTGGGATCTTCTCCCGAGAGCGCCCAGGGGATTCCGAAAGGAGACGGGAGCAGGAATGACACCGGTTCTGCGGACCAGTAGACCGCCTCCGCCCTTCCCATGCCGGGCGGCATGTCTCCGGGGAACGATGCGAAGAACAGATAGGATGTGATCATCGCGACAGCGAATGCTCCGGAGGCGGACGCCGTCCTTGACGGGGGTGTCCTCCTGGAGGCGATTGTCGAGACGGCCACGAGAAGCGAGCCGAGGGCTCCGAAGAGCGTATGGTAGGCCGACTGAGTCGAGGCGATCAGCATCGAGAGGGCGTATGCCGGAAGCAGACGGCGCCGGCCCCCTGTCAGGAACATCCTCAGCAGGGCCATCGAGAGCAGCACCCAGCCGAATCCGGCGATGTGGTAGTGCTGCAGGAGGTGCGCCGTCCTCGCCGGAGCCCATGCCGAGAGTACGGCCACTAGGGCCGACGGCAGCGGTCCGAGCCCCCATGACCCCGCGAAGAGGTAACCCGCCGAGGCCATCAGCAGGGTGCCCCACAGGAGAGAGCAGAACGCGGCGCCCTGAAGGTCGGATGATCCGGCCAGGCCGAACAGGACGGCGTCCGGCCACCCGACGTTGCTCCCGACCAGCGAGTACGGTTCGGGCAGGCCGATCAGCGGACAGATCCTGGGATCGTTCCCCGCCCGGATGGATGTGCCGACCCACCAGAAATGCCAGGCCTGCTCGTAGGTGTCCGAATCTCCCGGCACCGGCGGATCGGGCATGGGCACGCCTATGAAGCCGTCCAGCCCTCCTGCGAGCACGGCGACGAACGGTGCCGCGGACAGCGCAAGAGCGGCTGCGAAAGCGGCGTATCTCAACGCGCCTCCATCCATGTGATCTGGGAAACCCTGCCGCTTCCCTCCAGGACCACCCTGCCCCTGAGTTCGAATACGCGCGGCTCCCTCTGGAGGGGCTCCGAGCCCGCCCTGCCGGTTCCCGAGGCGGACAGCAGGCAGACCGGCCTTCCTGGTGGCGGATCGAGCACGACCGTGCCCTCGAAGGACCAGCAGGAAGGTCCGGTATCCGGCCGGGGAGCGGAGGAGAAGCCCTGCGGGGGGTCGTGCAGTGCGGCCGCGAGCGAACCCGGGCCGGGGATGGTGAACGGGTCGGGAGGGGGCTCCATCGCCGCTATCCTGAGCCAGTCGGATCGTGCCCTCTCCGGAGAGCTCTCCGCTGCCGCATGCCTCGAGCCGCCGGCCGAGAGCCCGGCCGCCAGGGCGGGATCGGTCAGGACCCTTCGGATGGCGGCAGCCAGGCACTTCGCGTCGGGGGGTGAAGGAATCCTCATCACCGCCCCGGAATCGATCCTGGAGAAGGGGCCGCTGTCCGTCAAGACCGCCGGGACGCCGGCCCTCATAGCCTCCAGCAGGCTGCCCGAAGTCTCGTTGCAGGAGGGGTGTCTGATATCCACCGCGACCGACAGCGCCCTTATCCAGCCCTGGTATCGGGCGTCGTCCAGCCTGCCGGTATTCGTGACCCACCCGGGAAGGTCCCCCGGCCAGCCGCCTCCTATCAGGGCGCCGGAAACCGGGAGACCGGAGGATCTGAGGATGTGGAGGGCCTCGACGAAGACATCCGCATTTCTGCCGGGATGCCCGCCCCCGACCATACCGGCCACCGGTGAATCCAAGGCGGAAGGCGGGAGTACGGGTCCGGCGGGAGGATCGAGGGGATGCCCGACGACGAAGACTCTCCTGCCGCCCGAGAGCCTTCCCAGCGCGTCGGCCGCCTCTGCGTTGAGGCAGACTGTCGGATCAGAGGCATGAACGAGGCTTCCGACGAGCGGATGCCGCTTCAGCAGTGCATCGAAGCTCGAGGGCGGCATCCTCCGCGAAAGGGATCTCTCGACGGCCTTCGCGTCCGGCCCGTAGTCGAACCCCAGGAGCCGCCTGTAGAGGTCGATCCTGCCGTCCCGGAGGCAGCAGAACCTGAGCATGTGGTGCATGACGGTCTCGTGGAAGACGCCGCAGCCGCGGTGCTCCATGAGCGCGAAAGCCGTGCCCGCACACTCGGGCGAGTTGCCAAGCATGAAGACGCGCGACCTCGGCAGGTCGCCCGTGCGGGCGGTCGAGAGAGGCGCATGCATGACGTCCGCCGGCAGCAGCGCCGGATCGGAGCCTTCCTCGAAGAAGACCTTCCAGTCGATGATGTCGCGGGTCAGGAGGATCAGCCTGAGCGAGTAGGTCGCGACCCCCGTGGCGAGGGGCGGCAGCGGAGTGAACATCGCGCAGGTCGGACGGCCCGTGGAGTCGCGCAGGCGCCTTTCAGGAGACGTCGCCACGCCAGGCCCTGATCCTGAACGCCATGAGCTGGGAGAACATCTCCGCGATCGCCCCTATCCTGACCCAGGCGAAGAATCCCCTGCGGAACGTCTCGAAGGAGACCTCTCCCGCCCTGCGCTCCATGTGCGACACCGGCACCTGCCTTACCCTGTATCCCATCCCGCGGGCAAGGGTGAGGATCTCGAGATCGATCACGCCGCAGGTAGACCTGGGCCTGACCCTGTCGAAGATCGACCGCCGGTACAGCTTGAACGAGCAGTCGACGTCCTTGAAACCCCCTGTGAACAGGATCCATGTCAGGGTGCTGTAGGCGAGGGAATACGCGAGCCTGAGGCCGGGATCGCGTCTGTTGCGCCTGTAGGCCGACACGATGTCCGAACGCTCACGGTCCGCCCATATGCGCGACAGCTCGCCGAGCTCGAACTGGCCGTCACAGTCCGTGTAGAAGATCCAGGGCATGGTTGAGCTGCCTATCCCCGTCCGGATGGCCATCCCGAATCCGAGATTCCTGCCGTGGGATACTGCCCTGATCCTCGGATCGCCGGCACCGGCCGACAGTGTCTCGCGTACGGTTCCGTCCGTCGAGCCGTCGTCGACGATTATGATCTCCCACGGGACGCCCAGCGACTCGAGCACCTCCCGAGCGCGGCCTATCATGAAGGCCACGTTGGCTTGCTCGTTGTATGCGGGCATGAAGAGGCTGATCCCGTCTCCGGTCGCCACCGGGGTCGGGCTCATGGTTCCCGGCGCTTCAGACACGCGTTCACCTGCCCTTTGAATGCCGGCATGAACAGGCTGGGTCCGTCCCCCCGCAGAGGGGGTCCCTCGTCGGATGCATCGGCTCCCGGAACTACTTCCCGATGAAGGTTGGGGCGCGGTCCGGCGATCTGCCCTTCTTCACCATGTGATAGTAGGCATATGTCATGGGCCTGGCCTGGGTCAGCATGCCCGCGTCCCCGGCCTCGCCCAGGAAGAGCGTGTGGGTGCCGCAGTCGAACTTCTCGCGGATGCGGCACTCGATGAACGAAGTCGCGTGTTCCAGTACCACGGGGCATCCCGAGGAACTCGTCCTGAACGCGATTCCTTCGAACTTGTCGATGTCACGGCCCGACTTGAACCCGAACCTCCCGATGAAGGTCATCGGGGTGTCCTCCTCGAGCACGGACACGCTGAACGAACCTGCCGATCCGAGGCATTCGTGCGTGTAGTTCAGCTTGTTGATGCTTATTGCGATCGCGGCCGGTTCCGACGTGATCTGGAAGACGGTGTTGCAGATCTGCCCGTTGCGCAGTTCCGGAGATCCTGTCGCCACTATGTACATCCCGTAGCTGAGGCTGTGGAATGCGCTCCTGTCCAATGCTCACCTCCCGCCCTGGTCGCCCATCCTGCGGTGGCAGAACCACCAGTCGTAGCATTCGTACTGCTTCGTCCTCTCCTTCGCGCCGGCCTCGTCGGTGGGGGGCGGGACTATGAAGTTCCCGCCTATGAGCTCGTTCCTCGGCCAGTTGGCCGGCATGGCGACGCCGTGCTTGTCGGAGATCTGCAGGCCCTGCACCATCCGGAGTATCTCGTCCGTGTTCCGGCCAAGTTCCTGGGGGTAGTAGAGCATCGCCCTGAGGATGCCCTTGGGATCGGATATGAAGACTCCCCTGACCGTATTCGTGCCCTTCCCGCGATGTATGAGGTCGAGGGCGGAGGCCATCTCGCCGGTGTCGTCGGCGATCACGGGGAACCTTATGTCGACCGAGAGCTTCTCCCTGATCCATTCCGTCCACTTCATGTGGGAGAAGACCTGGTCTATGCTCAGCCCGATGATGTCGCAGTTGAGCGATCTGAACTCCCCGAGCCTCTTCTGGAGGGAAACGAACTCCGTCGTGCAGACAGGCGTGAAGTCGGCGGGATGGCTGAACAGGATGAACCACCTGCCGGCCTGGTCGTTGGGGATGAACATCGGACCATGCGTCGTCCTGACCCTGAACTCAGGAAACCTCTCACCTAGAAGCAGCATGCAGGCCTCCCCGGGTGCCCCGTTCCGTCATTTCCCGGCCTTGTCCGCATCCGGGGAGATCACCGATCTCACCTTTGCGATCAGGTCCACAGGCCGATAGGGCTTCTGGATGAACCCGGCGAGCCCCTTGCCCGAGAAGCGCCCCGCCGCATCCATCTCGTTGTATCCGCTCGAAAGGATGACCTTGATGTCGGGCCTGATCCTGCGGAGATCCCTGAAGGCCTCCTCCCCGTTCATGTGGGGCATGGTCATGTCCAGGAGGACCAGGTCGACCAGGCCGGGGTTCTCGCGGAAGATCTCGACGCCGTCCCTGCCGTCCACGGCGGTGAGCACGCCGAAGCCGCACTTCTCGAGGGAGAGCCGAGCGACAGTCCTCACGGTCTCCTCGTCGTCCACCACCAGCACCGTCGTCCCCCGGCCTATAACGGCCTGGTCGGTCTGCTGCTGGGGGTCCGCCGCCCTGCCGCCAATAGCCGGGAGGAGTATCTTGAAGCTGCTTCCGCGGCCCGGTTCGGAATAGACCTTGAGCGTGCCCCGGTGGCCGCGCACGATGCCCAGTACGGCCGCAAGCCCGAGGCCGCGCCCTGTGAACTTCGTGGTGAAGAACGGATCGAAGATCTTCGCACGGATCTTCTCGTCCATCCCGCATCCGGTATCGGACACCTCGAGGAACGAATAGGGGCCCTCGGGCAGGTCTTCGTCGATGTAGGTGCCCGAGAGGTAGGGCCTGTCCACATATGTCATGCCCGTGGCGATGGTGATGATCCCGCTCCGCTCGCCGATGGCCTCGGCGGCGTTCATGATCAGGTTCATCACGATCTGCCTGAGCTGTGTGGCGTCGCCTTCGATCATGTCGAGCTCGTGAGCGAGGTCGAGCCTCAGGACTACGTTCTTGGGGATGGCGGCCTGGAGGAGGTTCACCATCTCCTCTATCACCCTGTTCATGTCCACCGGCTCGACCATGAACTTGCCTCGACCCGAGTAGGCCAGGAGCTGGTTCGTCAGTTCGGCGGCCCGCAGCGCGGCTGTCTCCAGTCTCTCGATGGTCCTCCTCACCGGCGATTCCGGGGGGAGTTCCATCAGGGCCAGGCCGGCATTGCCCAGGATGCCCATGAGCAGGTTGTTGAAGTCGTGGGCGATGCCCCCCGCCAGCACGCCCAGGCTCTCGAGCTTCTGCGAGTGCTGGATCTGCCTGTCGAGCATCCGCTTCTCGTCCTCGATCCTGCGGCGGTCGGAGATGTCGCGGATGATGCCGAGCACTCCCGGCTTCCCCTGGTCGGAGATGATCGAGACGTTGAGCTCGACCGGGATCTCGGTTCCGTCGAACTTCTTGAGCACGGTCTCGTAGATGCCGGGGACCTGCCCCCCCCTGATCCTCGCGAAGTGCCGCGACACGACCTTGGCCCTCTCGGATTCGGCCACGAATTCGGAGAAGTCATGGTTGATGTAGGCCGCGGCGGGATACCCGAGCATGGCTGCGAGGGTGTCGTTGACGTACACCACCCGGCCGTCGGTGATGAGCACGATCCCGTCCTTGGCGTTCTCGGCCAGGGCGCGGTACCTCGACTCGCTGCCCTTGAGAGAGTCCTCGGTCTTCCTCTTCTCGATGACCAGGGCCGCCGCTCCGGCGAGGGTCAGCAGGGCGTCCTTCATCTTCTGGTCGATCGAACCGCCGGAATAGCTCTGCACCGTCATCACGCCGAACACCCTGTCGCCGACGGTCAGCGGAACGCCCATCCACCAGTTCGAGAGAACCCCGATGAGTTCGGTCTGCCCGTCGCTGATGTACCTGGCTATGTCCGATTCCGACAGGAAGAGGGGCTTGCCGCCGCGCAGCACCATCTCGGTGAAGCCCCTGCCGGGCTTCCTGGGCTCGGGCGGAGTGGTGTACTTGTCGACGTAGTAGGGGAACGAGAGGATGTCGTTGATGGGGTCGTAGAGGGAGATGTAGTAGTTGTCGGCCGGGACCACCTCGGAGATGATCGAGTGGATCTCGCGGTAGAGGGTGGACGAATCCATGGAGGTGAGCCCGCTTTCGATGATCCGGCGGGTCGCGTCCTGGAGCCTGGTGGAATGCCTGCGTTCGGTGACGTCGTGGGCGAACAGCACATAGCCTTCGTCACCCGCGAGCCTGGACACCGAGGTGAACCTGAACCTGGAGTCGGGGTACTCCATCTCGGAGCGGGTGAATTCTCGTCCGGCGACTGCCAGGGCCTCCCGCACGCCTTCGGGCAGCCTGGCCTCGAGCAGTTCGTCGAGACCGGGCGGAAGCGCGGGGTTGTGCCCGGGGCACATGGCGGAGGCTGCGGCCCTGTTGCCCCAGAGGATGCGGAGGTCGGGCGAGATGTGCATCACCACGTCCTCCACGCCGTCGAGGAGCATTGCCTTCTCGGCCTGGAGCCTGTCGAGGGCGAGGCTGACCTCGGTCTGCCTCGCGGTTTCCATCGTCATGCTCGTGATCTCGGCCAGGGACGCCGCCAGGACCTGGTCCTGCAGCATCCAGGGCCTCGGTCCGGACTTCGTCCTCTCGACGCAGATCACGCCGGCGACGGAGCCCTCCATGTGGATCGGTGCGTCGAGGGTCGAGGTGATGCCGCAGGGCCCGAAGTAGCCTTCCATGAACTCGGAGAACCTCGGGTCCGAAGCAACGTCGGCCGATTCGATGATCCTCTCCTTCGAGAGCATCTCGACATAGGACGGGGCCTCGAGCAGCGGCATGTCGGCCGGGGTCGCCCCGCCTTCGCGGTCTTCCAGCGCGATGCACCTCAGAGCGGGAGTGGAGCCTGCGGTTTCGAGCACCCAGATGCTCACCCTGTCGACGCTCGAGGCCTCCATTGCGGCTTCCGCGATGAACGGGAGCGCCCTGGCGAGGTCGCCCGCGGAGACGGGGGATGCAGTGGTGATCATATAGAGCGTGCGATGGAGGAGCTGGATGATCTCGCCGCTGTCCTCGGAGGGATTCATGAAGCCCGTGGCGATCGTTCCCGCGGGAAGCCCGTCCGGGCCCTCGAGCGCCCTGACGTGGAAGAACCTGCTCGATCCGTCCTCGACGATGTTCTCGGAAACCGGCCCGGAGGAGCCGCGGATGACCTCCTCCTCTATCTCGGCGATCCGCTGCCTCGTGGCGGCGAGCATGGGGGGGACGAGATCCGCGAAACGGGCGTTCTCCTCGGGCTCGGAACCGCGCCTCCTCATCCTGACGGCGCAGTCGGACGCCTCGCCTGGAATGCCGGCGGCGTCGGAAGCTCCGTCGCTGCAGGCGCGAGGTTCCTCGTCGAGCTTCTCGCTTCCCCGGGAGCGGACCATGACGCTTACATTATGAGAAAAGCGCGGAGTGTCATCCCTCGGGCCTGGCTCCACCGCCTGCCAGGACCAGCACCTTCCCCCTGCAATGCTTCACGGACAGCGTCTTCATCAGCATCGAACGCCGACCGTCCTCGAGTATCCACATCCTGCCCGGAGCCGAGAGCGGCACCGCATCAGCGCATTCGAATACCGCTGCGACGACCCCCCCGGGGCTGTCGAGCCTGACCCTTTCGGGCCTGGCGAGTATGGCGGCCCTTCCGGCGAGCCTCGCAGACCATGTTCCGCAGACTGTTCCCTCGGACATGCGCCCCCCTTTCGGGGGTAATATGGAGGGCGAGTCAGGCGATGTAAACACCTGTTCACGGCCCGAGCATCTCCCTGATCTCGTAGAGAAGGTGCTGGGCCTCCCGGGGCGAAATGGAATCCGGGGAGATGCCGCGAAGGATCTCCATCAGACCATCCGGCGGGGTGTCGAAATCCATCGTCATCTGGTCGTCGCGGGTCTCTCCCGGCACTCCGCCCTTCTCGAGGCGGGCGAGTATCCTGGCCGCCCTTGCCGAGACCTGGGGCGGCACACCCGCCATCGAGGCCACATGGATGCCGTAGGACCTGTCGGAAGGCCCTTCGGCGGCCCTGTAGAGGAAGACGATGCCCTGGCGAGTCTCGCGGACGGGGACATTTATGTTGGCACAATTCCTGAGATCGGAGGGGAGTCTCGTCAGCTCGTGGTAGTGTGTCGCGAACACGACCAGTGGACGGTGGACAGGACTGTCGTGCAGGCTCTCGATTATGGCCCACGCGAGGGCGAGGCCGTCGAACGTGCTCGTCCCCCTGCCGATCTCGTCCATCACCGCGAAGCTCTCGGGGGTCGACTGGTTGAGCACGGCTGCGGCATCCGCCATCTCGAGCAGGAAGGTGGACTGCCCCCTGGCGATCCTGTCCGCGGAGCCGATACGCGTGAAGAGCCTGTCCACGGGTGAGAAGACGAACGAGGTCGCCGGGACGAACGATCCGGCCTGCGCCATCACCAGGGTCTGGGCGGCCTGCCGGAGCAGGGTCGACTTCCCCGCCATGTTGGGCCCGGTGACTATCAGTATCCTCCGGTCGGCGTCCATCCTGAGGGAGTTGGGCACGCAGTCCCCGGGGGGCAGGATGACGTCGAGCACGGGATGGCGCCCGTCCTCGAGGCGGAAGCACGGCGGATCGGCCAGGACCGGCCTGGTGTAGGACCTCTCCCCCGCCAGGATCGCCATGCCGCAGAGCGCGTCCAGCCTCGAGAGGAGGGCGCCGGTGCGCCTTATCCGGGAGGCTCCGGCGGCCACCCTCGACCTGAGGCCATCGAAGATCGTCCTCTCCAGCTCGGCTATGCCCTCCTCGGCCCGGAGCAGCTTCACCTCCATCTCGTGGAGACCGGGGGTCGTGTACCTCTCGCTTGTCGCCAGGGTCTGCCGCCGCACGAACCGTTCCGGCACCTGGCCCGCCATGCTCCGCGGAACCTCTATGAAGTATCCGAAGACGCGGTTGTATCCTATCGAAAGCCTCTGGATGCCGGTCGCCGCGCGTTCCGTCTCCTCCATGGCGGCCATCCAGCTCCTGCCGCCGTGCCGCGCCTCCCTCAGCTCGTCCAGCTCACCGGACACGCCCTTCGCGATCGTGTCGCCGTCGCCCGGCCGGGCGGGCGGGTCCGGGGCGATGGTCGATCCGATATCGTCCCCGATGTCGTCCAGCGTATCCATCGCCGATACCTCGCACAAGAGCTCCGAGGAGAACGACGACAGATCCCGGGCGAGCGAGGGCAGCAGCGCGGCGGTCGCGCCTATCGCATGCAGGTCCCGCGGCCCGCTCTTGAGAGTGAGCAGGCGTCCGGCCTGCCTCTCGAGGTCGCAGAAGGACGAGAGCATGCCCGAGAGCGTCCCGCAGCGGCCCGAGAGCAGGAGCTCCTCCACTGCGTCATGCCTGGCCCTCGTCTCCCGGGCCGCCCTGGGAGGGGACAGCAGCCAGTTCCTGTAGGTCCTTCCGCCGCCGGGCGTCGCGGTCCTGTCCGTCGCGTCGGCGAGCACCGCCTGGCGGTCGGGGCCCGCGGTGTCGACGAGATCGAGCGCAAGGGCGCTCCTGGCGTCGATCACCATGATGTCGCCGGCGCTGTATAGCCCTGTGAACTCCACCTTCGAGGCGATGTTCCGCTTGACGTCCTCGACGTACGACAGCAGGGCGCCCACGGCTCCGAGCGGTGCAGGCGACTCCTCCAGCCCCAGGCCCCCCAGGGCCGTCACCCCGAGCCTTCTCTTCACGGCCTCCGCGGCCGCCGCCTGCCCGAAGCGCCAGTCCTCGAGCCTCGTGGTCGAGACGGATCCTGGCGGCTCCACGGTGGAACTCTCGGCCAGCAGCAGTTCTCTCGGGGTTCTGCGTGAAATCTCCTCGAGGACCGCCTCCATGGATCCGGCGAAAGCCCCGGCCGATCCCGTCGAAAGGTCGCAGAATGCCGCAGCCCATTCGGACCCGGCCGAGTGGACTGAGCAGAGCAGGGCCGTCTCCCTCTCCCCCAGGGCCTGCCCGGCCACAAGGGTCCCCGGGGTGACTATCTCGGTGACCTCGCGCCGGACCAGTTTCTTCGCCTTGGCGGGGTCCTCGGTCTGTTCGCAGATCGCCACCTTCAGGCCGGCCCGGATCAGCCTCGGCAGGTAGTTGTCGAGGGCGTGGACCGGGAAGCCGGCGAGGGGTACCCTCTCCCCCGTCTCCCTGTCCAGGTCGCGGGACGTCAGTGTGATCCCGAGGGTCCTGGAGAGGATCGCGGCATCCTCGAAGAAGGTCTCGAAGAAGTCGCCCATCTGGAAGAGGAGCAGCTTGCCGGGGTGCCTCTCCCGCTCACTCCGGTACTGCTGCATCAGAGGGGTGTTCAACGCCTCCCGGCCTCCTCCATCGCCCTGTCGTAGACATCCCTGGGGAGGATCGAGGACCGGCATTCCATCGTGCCCGTCCTGCAGCGGAGCCCGCCGTGCCTGTGGCACGGGCTGCACGGCGCGGAGGGTCCGAACGAGCCCTCGGCAGGCCAGAATCCCAGCACGGGGGATGTGGAGGTGAACACCACGAGCGTGGGCACGCCCAGAGCCCGGGAGACGTGCGCCGGGCCCGAATCGGGGGAGATCACGAGATGCTGCCTCTCGAGAACGTCCAGGAGCCCGGCGATGCCGCCCCCGCCGGCGTATGCCGACACCGCGGGCCTTCTCACGGAGGATGCGGTCGCGGCTATCTCGGATGCGTCCTCCGGACCTCCCGCGAGCGTCACTCGGGCGCCCTCGAGATCGATGAAGAGCCTGGCCAGTTCGGCGACGACTCCGCGGGGCAGGCTCTTCATGGGCCAGCGCCCGCCGCAGACCAGCGCCACGTGGAATCCGTCGCCGGGCACGGCCGCTCTCGTCAGCACAGGCGGCGGGGACGACTCGAATCCCGCCACCCGGGCGAAGTCGAGTGCCCTCGGAGGCATGGATGCGCCTCCCGCGAGCGCTTCCCGCCTCAGCCGCCTGTCGGTTGCGAAACGCGGCACCTCGCGGGGCCAGGTGCCGAGCCGTGTCGTGAGGTTCCCCTGGAGGTCCACCACCCTGTCCGGCCCGAATGCCGCCATCTCCCGGCGGATGGCCCTCCAGGCGTTGCTCCGGGGTACTCCGGCACATGCGATCCCGGTCCCGAAGCGCTCCGCGACGGGCAGATACTCCTCCGCGGTGATGAACAGCGTGGAGTTGTAGCGGGCGCAGAACGATGCCACGGGCTGGCAGAGCACCACGTCCCCGAGGGAGTGGAGCCTCAGGATGGCCGCCCTCTCAGACGGTGTCCGAGAACTGGAGGTCATACAGCCTTCTGTACCTGCCGTCGGCCTTCATGAGGGCGTCGTGCGTCCCGCTCTCGACTATGCGGCCGGCCTCGAGGAAGAGGATCCTGTCTGCGCGGCGTATCGTGCTGAGCCTGTGGGCGATTATCAGGGCGGTCCTGCCCGAGACGAGGCTCTCTATGGCCCTCTGGACCAGCCTCTCGGATTCGGTGTCGAGGGAGGATGTAGCCTCGTCGAGGACGAGGATGGCCGGATCCTTCAGGATGGCACGCGCGATCGCGAGCCTCTGGCGCTGGCCGCCCGAGAGAGTGACCCCCCGCTCCCCTATGTCGGTGTCGAATCCCTCGGGCATCTCGTCCACGAAATCCAGGATGTTCGCGGCGGCGGCCGCCTCCCTGACACGCTGGAGGGGGATGTCGGCCCTGCCGTATGCGATGTTGTTCCTGACCGTGTCGTTGAAGAGCACGGTCTCCTGGGTCACCACGCCGACGAGGGCCCTCAGCGAGGAGAGGGAGATGTCCCTGAGGTCGGTGCCGTCGAGGAGCACCCTTCCCTCCGAAGGATCCATGAATCTGGGAAGCAGGTCGGCGAGGGTGCTCTTGCCGGCGCCGCTCGGCCCGACCAGCGCGACCACCTCCCCCGCGCGCAGCGTGAGGTCGATCCCGTGCAGGACCTCCTCCCTGTCGTAGGCGAAGCTCACGTTCTCGAACACCACCGACTCGCAGAAGCCCCGGGCCTCGACCGGATCCGGAGACTGGACCACGGAAGGCCTCTCGTCGAGTATCGCGAACACCCTGTCGCTGGATGCGAGGCCTGCCTGGATCCTGGTGATCGACTTGCTCAGATCCTTCACGGGGTCCATCATGGAGAGGGCCGCGCCCAGGAACACGAAGAACTGGCCCTGGGTCATGCCGCCGCCGCCCAGGACCTCGTTCCCGCCGTACCAGAAGATCAGCGCGCTGGCTCCGACCCCGATGATCTCAGTGAGCGGGCCGGCGAGGGACTTGAGCCTCTGGAGCGACGTCTCGAACCTGGCGTGCGACCTGAGTATCCTGTCGAACCTGCCCTGCTCGAATCCCTCCATCGAGAAGGCCTTCACCACGCGTATGCCCAGCGATGACTCCTGGAGGACCGACGCGAAGTCGGCCATCTTCTCCTGGGCCTTGTGGCTCTTCCTCCTCAGCCTCTTCCCCAGGGCGCCTATCGCGATGGCGCTCGGGGGCAGGACGGCGAGGGTCACGAGCGTAAGCTTCCAGGAGGCCATCAGGGCTATCGCAAGGAAGACGCCGAGCAGGACGGCCTGCTTCGCCACGTTGACCATGGCCTCGGATATCGCGCCCTTCAGCCTGTCCACGTCGGCCGTCATCCTGCTCAGGAGTTCGCCGATCCGGCTCCTGGCGAAGTATTCGAGATCGAGCCCGAGGATGTGGCCGAAGAGCGCCCTGCGGAGGTCGAAGAGCACGCCCTGCTCGACCCTGGCCAGGAAGAAGGTCTGGAGGACTGCAGCTATGTTCTTGAAAACTATCAGGATGACGATGAAGGCAATCACCAGCGCCAGGGACTCCTGCGGCGGGGCCTCGCGGAGCGCGGCCCGGGCGGCCTCGCCTGCTTCGGAGAAACCGTCGGCCGCCCCGGACACGTCCAGGGAGCCGAGTCTGGAGAAAGCGGCATCCGCAGGCGTGAGGACCTCGGTCCGTACGATCTCCTCCAGAGTCCTGCCCGACGAACCTCCCGTTTCGCTGCCAAGGACGTCGTCGAAGACGGGGAGGATCATGCCGATGGATGCGCCGCTCGACAGCGCGTAGACCACGGCGCAGACCATCGCCACGGCCACGGTGCCCGAGTAGGGCTTCACGAAGCCCAGAAGCCTCCTTGCGTTCCCCCGGCGTCCGTCGGCCAACGCTCTCCTTCCTGCGAACGGGATGCGCTCGATGCAGCCCCGAACATAAGGACTGGGCATCCTCCGGGCATGCCTCTTGACGCCGGGGCTCCTGCCGGATACGCTCTTTACATGATCATGCAGTTGCTCTTCCTCGCCCTGCCCGCCCAGCCCCCGGCGATCACCGAGGTCATGGCGAATCCGCTCGACGAGGACAATGCCGAGTTCGTCGAGATCTGCAACCCATCACCCCTTCCGGTCGACCTCCTGGGGTACTCGATCACCGACGGCGACGCCATCGATGTCATCGAACCGTGGGACGAGACGGCCTACGGGGTCTTCCCCGACACCGACGCCGTGGCGGGGTCGACGACCGTTCCGGCCGGGGGTTACGCCGTCCTGCTCGAGACGGGCTACGTGCTCGCGCCGGCATACGACTTCCCGCCGGGCACCGTCATCCTCACCACCGGCGACGCGGCCCTGTGCAACGGCCTGGCCGCCCCGTCCGACCCGCTCACGCTGTTCGATCCCGCCGGCACCGCCGACAGCAACGCAGTCTCCACGTACGGCACCCCGGTTCCGTCCGACATCTGGTCCGAACGCGACGACGACGGCCTCGACGGCATCCCTTTCGATCCCGGCGACGGCATGAGCGTCGAGCGCTCGTCCTCCTCCATGCCCGACGACGAGGCGAGCTGGGTCGAGGGCCCGCCGGGGGGCACGCCGGGGGCCGGATGCGGCTCGCAGGGCGGGCCCGACCTCTCCTGCACCGGCGTTTCGGCTTCCGACCAGCAGCCCGGCCCCGGAGTCCCCTTCACCGCTTCCGCGGTCTTCCTCTATGCCGGGCCGTCCCCGTGTCCCGCCGGCACGATCTCGCTCTTCGTCGACTTCGACGCCGACTCCCTCCCGGGAGCCGCCGACATCATCCTCGCAACGGCCGACGCCGCCGGCATGCTGCCCGGAAGCCGCGACACCATCTCCGCGTCGGTGTCGCTCGAAACCGGGTGGTTCTGCATCACGGGCCTCTCGGAATGCGAAGCCGACACTCTCGGTCAGAACGACGCATCGTCCGTCTGCGTCTCCCCCGGCGGCGGTGTCGCACCGGTCGTGACCGAAGTCATGGCGAACCCCTCCGACGAAGACTGCGAGGAGTTCATCGAGATCCTCTACACCGGGCCCGGCGCGTACCCCCTCTCGGGCTCCTCGATCACCGACGGCGATGCGCTCGACACCGTAGTGCCCTGGCAGGGCGGACCTCCACCCGGGACTAGGGTCTCCCAGTGGCTCCCCTCGGGGGGAGTCGCCCTGGTGATAGACCCCGAGTACGTCCTCGGGTCGATGCCCTACGATCCCCCCGAGTCGACGGTGGTCGCCACGGTGGCGAACACGACGATCGGCAGCGGACTCACGGCCGACGACCCCGTCACCCTGTACGGCCCCTGGGGCACCGGCTCAGACGATGTCCAGTCCACCTACGGCACGCCCGTCCCGTCGGAGGATCCGCTCCAGCGCGATGACGACGGGCTCGACGGCATCCCGTTCGACCCGGGCGACGGCTTCTCCGCCGAGCGCATCCATCCCGCCGGGCCCGACGCCGGGTTCAACTGGCAGGCCTCCGCTGCTGGCGGCTCGCCGGGTGTCGCGCCCGAGTCCCCCGACACCCTCGACCTCTGCGTTGCAGGCATCGGCATCATCCCCGTGGTGAACCTCTCCCGCGCAGAAACCGTCACCGTGGAGGCCTTCGTGTACAACTGCGGCTCGCTGCCTGCCGCGGGAGCCGTGCTGGAGTTCTTCGTCGACCTCGACGCCGACTCCTCGTCATCGCCCGGGGAGGTGCAGGCGGCGCTCGCCGTGCCCTATTCCATGCCGGGGCAGACCGACACTCTCTCGGCGGTGATCGACCTCGACGACGGCTGCTGGCTGCTGGGCGCGACTTCCCTGCTGGCGGGGGATGCCGATCCGTCCAACGACACGGCCCTCGGGGCCTTCTCGTCCGGCGAATGCCCTGCGCCTGCCATCTCCGAAGTCGTGTGCAACCCCGTCGACGAGGACACCGACGAGTACGTCGAACTCTGGTTCCCGGGCCCCGGAGTCTTCGATCTCGAGGGGTGCCGCATCTGCGACGGCGACGCGCTGGACGTGGTCACGCAATGGGGCGTGGGGGATCTGGCCGACCCGGATGCCTCCACAGGGCGGTTCATGCCCCCGGGTTCCCATGCCGTCATCCTCGATCCCGAGTACGCGCAGGGGGCGCAGCCCTGGAACTTCGCCCCGGGCACCGTGGTCGCCACGGTCTCGAACACCACTCTCGGCGACGGCCTGGCTGGTACCGATCCGGTGCTTCTCTACTCGGCAGCCGGCACTGACACGTCCTGCGTCCTCAGCACCTATGGCACTCCTCTGCTCTCCGAAGACCCTCTCTCCTGCGACGACGACGGCCTCGACTCGATCCCGTTCAACCCCGGCGAAGGCCTGGCCGTACATCGCATCGTGCCCTCGGGGCCAGACTACGAGAGCAACTGGGTCGCATCCGACCCCACCCCCGGCGGCGCCCCCCCGGGAGTCGAGACGGGGCTGGACTTCTCGCCCGTCGCCCTCGACCTCGAGCCTCCCTTCGGCGAGGACGGCACGATGGTCTCGCTCTCGGCATCTGTCGCCAACCTGGGCGCAGAACAGGCCTCGCAGGGCGAGCTCGAGGCGTGGCTCTACGAAGACCTCGATTTCTCGGGCTCACCGTCGCCATCCGAGATCATCCTCTCCCTGCTGCCGGATCCCCCCGCCCCCGGCGACTCGGTGGAGATCGCCACCTCGTGGCCGGCTCCGGGCACGGCCATGACCGTGGGCATCTACACGGTCTGCGCCGGTGACACCACGGTCTCGGACGACTCCCTGTCGATGGTCTGGAACAGGCCGTACGACCTAGTCATCAACGAGATCATGTACCATCCGGCCCCCGGCGATCCCGAATGGATCGAGCTCTCCAACACTTCGGCCGACAGCCTCGACATCTCCGGTCTGATGCTCTCCGACTCGCACGAGGAGGTAGCGATCACCGATTCGTCCGTCTTCATCGAGCCGGACGGTTTCATTGTCGTCACATCCGACAGCTCGGCCTTCCGCGAAGTCTGGCCCGGGCTCGGCTGTCCCGTCATAGAGCCCCCGTCGTGGCCGGCACTCAACGACCAGACCCAGCCCGGGGAGGAATACGCCGACGACGTGAGGCTGACCCTTCCCGGCGGTCAGGGCGCCGACATGGTCCCTTACGACGATTCGTGGGGCGGCGGCGCCGGCATCAGCCTCGAGAAGATCGATCCCGGGGCACGCGGATGGCTGCCCGGGAGCTGGAGTTCCTGCACGGGCGACGCGACTCCGGGTGCGCAGAACTCCGTCTACAGCCCCGGATCGGGTCCGCAGGGCTTCCTGTCGTACTGGCCCGACCCCTTCTCGCCCGACGGCGACGGGATTGACGACGTCCTGACGATCACCGTGCAGGGCGAGGGCGAGGCATCTCTCGAGATCTTCAACGTGCAGGGCCGCAGCCTGCGTGTCCTGGCGGACGGTGCGCCTTCCGGCGGCCAGTACACCGCCGTCTGGGACGGCCTCGACGCCGACGGCTGGAGGCTCCCGGTGGGCCGCTACATAATCCTGGCAAGACTGGAGAAGCCGGACGGGGAGGTCAGGGAGAAGGCTGCCGTCGTGGTCCTCGCCCGGCATCTCTAGCATCGGCATTCGGTATCCGGCATTCGGTATCCGGCATTCGGCTTCCGGCATTCGGTATCCGGCATTCGGTTTCCGGAGCGGCAATGGGGCAATTCGGCTTCCGGCATCCGGACGCCGGATGCCCAAAGAAAGGGGCCGCCCGCAGGCGGCCCCCCGTCATGTCCCGGTCCGGACTACTCGGCCGCGGCGCCCTTGTAGAGCTCGCCCTTCTCGTGGCGGGCCCGTAGCTTCGCGAGCATGTCCGCGGACATCGCGTCGAGGTCCCAGGCGGGCGCCCAGCCCCACTCCTGCCTCGCGGCGGAGTCGTCGATGCTGGTGGGCCAGGAATCGGCGATCTTCTGCCTGAAATCCGGCTCGTACGTGCAGGTGAAGCCCGGCACGTGCCTCTTGATGTTCGCCGCCAGCTCGCCAGCGGTGAACGACATTGCACCCAGGTTGAAGTCGTTGTAATGCTTGAGTTTCGAGAATTCGGCCTCGGCGAGGTCCATCGTGGCCTTGATGCAGTCCGGCATGTACATCATGGGCAGCGCGGTGTCCTCGCGGACGAAGCACTTGTACGATCCCTGCTCGACGGCCTTGTAGTAGATCTCGACCGCGTAGTCGGTGGTGCCGCCGCCCGGGAGCGTCTCGGCCGAGATGATGCCGGGATACCTGAGGCCGCGTGCGTCGACTCCGAACCTGCGCACGTAGTAGTCCGCCAGCAGCTCGCCGGCGACCTTCGTCACGCCGTACATCGTGCGGGGCTTCAGGACCGTCTCCTGAGGGGTGCCGTGGCGGGGAGTCTCAGGCCCGAATGCGGCGATCGAGCTCGGGATTATCACGCGCGCCATCTCGTAGTCCCGCGCGGCCTCGAGGACGTTGATGGTTCCGTTCATGTTGACGTCCCAGCACATCTGCGGGTTCTTCTCGCCCACGGCCGAGAGGATGGCGGCCATGTGGAACACCGTGTCGATCTCGTGCCTGCGTATCACGACGTCGAGGCTGGCGCGCTTGGTGACGTCGATGAAGTAGAAGGGGCCGGATTCCGTGAGTTCCTTCGAAGGAGCGGTCTTGCGGCCCGTCGCGACCACGTTCTCCGCTCCGTAGCGCTGGCGGAGCGCAAGCGTCAGCTCGCTGCCTATCTGGCCCACCGCTCCGGTTACTAGGATTCTCTTGATGCTCTTGGCCATATCCACCCTTTCGGACGCTGGGTTCCGGCTCAGTCGCCGGGACGGAGGAGGGAAACGGACTGTATTCTCGTACCCACGGTGAGCCTGTCAAGTATCGGATCCCCTTCCGATACCGACGCGAAGGCCGTGTACCGGCAGTCGAGCCTGTCGTGGTCGTCGAGCATGATGAAGAACTGGCTCCCGCCCGTGTCGAGGCCCGAGTCGGCCATCCCGACCACGCCGCGCCGGAAGCGCACGAGGCTCCTCTCGTTGGGGAGGTCGAAGCCCGGGCCGCCATAGCCGTTGCCCTGCGGGCATCCCGCCTGGGCCACGAAGCCGGGGATCACCCTGTGGAACCACAGCCCGTCGTAGAAGCCGGACATGGAGAGCCAGCAGAATGCCCGGCAGGTCGCCGGGGCGATGTCCGTCAGGAGAGTGAGCGTGATGTCGCCCTCGTCTGTGCGGATCACGGCCCTGTCGTATCCCCCGGAGTCCGCCGCCGCGTCGGGGATCCCCGGGCGCCCGTGCAGGGAATCCTCGATCCCCAGCATCGCGCACGCCGCCTCCCGCAGGTCCCTGTCGTCCCTGGTCGCAAGCAGGCTGCGCGCCCGTTCGGAAGCCGAGGCCGTGTCGCCCGAGGCCGCGATGCTCTCGAGGTAGGAGACGGTGACGAGCCAGTACGGATCGGTCATCAGCGACCTGTCCATCGCTTCATCCACCGGCAGGCCCGACGAGAGCCATGCCTGCTCCGCCG
Organism: Candidatus Fermentibacter sp.; assembly: GCA_030373045.1. Lineage (NCBI taxonomy): Bacteria > Pseudomonadati > Candidatus Fermentibacterota > Candidatus Fermentibacteria > Candidatus Fermentibacterales > Candidatus Fermentibacteraceae > Candidatus Fermentibacter > Candidatus Fermentibacter sp. The sequence goes on along the minus strand of JAUCPW010000007.1, from coordinate 2,818 downwards.
CGAGCCTGCGGCCCGGATCGGGGCTGCCCATGAGTTCGTGCAGCAGGTCCCTGTCCTCCGCGCCAAGCATGGCCGCAGCCTGGTCCCCCACCGGCCCGGGTATGGAGGAGAGCCCGCGGATCGCCTCGTCAGCGCCGGGCAGCCCTGCCTCGCGCATCCTCGAAGCCGCGCGCAGCGCAACGTATGGCACCGTGTCGCCGAGCAGGGGCGGAAGCAGGGCTGGATCGGCCCTCCCTGCGGCCTCGAACCTCACCGCCCAGAGCGGATCCGAGAGCAGCGGACCGAGGGCGGTGACGGGAAGTGCCCTGGCCGCATAAACCCTCGCCAGGGGCGGCATCGCGGAGATGCCCTCCGGCTGGATCCCGCGGCCCGTTTCGGCCAGATACCTCGCGAGAGGCGCCGTGAGGCTCCGCACGGCGGGGCTGTCCTCCAGCCCGCCTGCGCCCAGCCTTCCGTAGACCTGCATCGCCAGGCGCACGGTCTCTTCGGGGAGGCCGTCTAGTTCTCCCCGGACCAGGCTGTCCACCAGCACCGGCAGGGTCGGCTGCCCGCCCCTGGCGAACTCGTGGAGCATGCGCATCATCAGGGACTCCACGGCCTGCCCCGGCTCCACGCGTTCGAGCATCTCCGGAGAAGGCTCCCCCGCACCGAACTCGAGAAGCCATGGCTCGGGGCCGGTTGAAAGGGGTTCCCCCGCCGACCACGAGGCCCAGGAGGCCGTCCTCGCATATCCGCCCTCGAGCGAGAGCAGTTCTTCGATCACGTTCTCCATCCCGTCGGCATGGAGCCCGGTCCTGGCGTAGACCTCCGCCATGCCGAGAAGGGTCTGGAGGTCGGCAGGATCGCTACCAGGAGCCATCGCAACCACCACCATGAGAAGGGCCGTCATCGTTCTTCCTCTTCGGTGTCATCCCCACCGTCGGCCTCCAGCGATTCCAGGAAGCTCCTCACGAGAACCTCCGCCCTGCCCAGGTCGCCATCCCTGACGAGGACATAGCCCCAGGCCGGGTTGAAGACCCGGGCGATGCCGTCGTACATCGGTATCTGCCTGCTCTGCAGGGCGGACTCGATGCCCTCCGCCGCCAGCATGGCCTGCACGGACAGCGCCTCTATCTCGTTGGAGGCCGTGTGCACCCTCACCAGGTCCTGATTCGAGAGATCGACCGTTTCATCGGGGATCATATCATCCTCCGCGGACATGCCCTGTCGTTCCGGTTTGCAGTATCATAGCTCCGAAGGGGGTGCCCCGCCGGGCTGAGATCATACCCCGAGGAACCTGATCCGGGTAATGCCGGCGAAGGGAAGTGCGGTATCCGGGCAGAGCGCCGCGGCCCGGGAAGGGATCCCAGGTGGAGAACATCATCGACGCTGCGAGGAAGGGCGAAGGCCATCCCTCGATTGACGCGGTCGCGCGCCGCGAGGGCCTCGGCTCGTCCCTGATCATCGAAGGCATTACTGAAGGTTCGATCGTGATCCCCTGCTCGAACGCCTCCGAGAGGGCGAAACCCTGCGGGGTCGGCAGGGGCCTGTCGGTGAAGGTCAATGCCAACATCGGCAGCTCCGCCGACATGGAGTCGGTCGACTCGGAACTCGGGAAGCTCGACACGGCCGTCCGCTTCGGTGCCGACACGGTGATGGACCTCTCCACCGGGCCCCGCTGGCGCGAGATCCTGGCCCGCATCTCGCAGGCCAGCCCGGTGCCGCTTGGAACCGTTCCTCTCTACCAGGTCTTCGGCGAGGTGCTCGAGGGCGGCGGCCAAGCGGGCGACGTGGAGCCCGACGCCATGTTCGGGGCGGTCGAGGACCACTGCAGGCTGGGCGTGGACTTCCTGACCCTGCACTGCGGAGTCACACGCAGGGCCGTGGAGCTGCTCAGGCATCAGGGCAGGAAGCTGGGCATCGTCTCGCGGGGCGGCGCCCTGATGGCGGAGTGGATGGCCTCGAGGAAGGCCGAGAATCCCTTCTACGAGCGTTTCGACGACCTGATCGACATCCTGCGCAGGTACGACGCAACCTTCTCACTGGGAGACGGACTGCGGCCGGGAAGCCTGGCCGACGCCTCCGACCGCGCCCAGATAGAGGAGCTTGTCACCCTGGGCGAGCTCCAGCAGAGAGCATTCGCCGCGGGCGTCCAGGTGATGATCGAGGGCCCGGGCCATGTTCCCATGGACCAGATCGAGCACAACATCCGCCTCCAGAAGACCCTTTGCAGCGGCGCGCCGTTCTACGTCCTGGGGCCGCTCGTGACGGACATAGCTCCGGGCTACGACCACATCACCTCGGCCATCGGAGGGGCCATGGCGGCATGGTTCGGAGCCGACTTCCTGTGCTACGTCACCCCCGCCGAGCACCTCAGACTGCCCGACGTCGACGACGTGCGCACTGGCACGGTGGCGGCGAGGATCGCCGCGCACGCCGCGGATGTGGCGAGGGGCAGGAAGGGCGCCAGGGACAGGGACGACGCCATGGCCCTCGCCCGCGCATCCTTCGACTGGGAGAGGCAGTTCGCGCTGGCCGTCGATCCGGAGAAGGCCTGCACCGAGCGGCGCAGGGCCATGCCCTCGGATACCGACGTCTGCTCGATGTGCGGAAGGCTCTGCGCGGTGAAGACCAGCCGCCGCGCGCTGGAATCGGTATCCGGTGACCGGCATCCGGTGTCCGGAGAACGGAGCAACAAGTAGCCGGCGTCCGGCATCCGGCGTCCGGCATCCGGAGAACAGAGCGGCAAGCAGCCGGCGTCAGGCGTCCGGTGGTCGGCATCCGAAAACCAGGGTGCGGACGCTGGATTTAGCCCTATTATCGCTCCGGATACCGGAAA